>RKSG01000071.1 GCA_007570995.1 Nitrospirales bacterium | reverse complement strand
GAGCATGCCCCTGGCCCCCTGGTCGCCCGGAGCGCCAGGGGCATGCTTGACCAGGGGCAGGAATCCAAGGGGGGGCGTCTGTTATACAGGATGACCGGCGTCGCCACAATGCCTGCTCCTGGCCCCCCGGCGCACGGAGCACCAGAGCCTGCCCCTGGCCCCTGGTCAAACCCAGGGGCATGCTTTGACCAGGGGGGCAGGCCCGACCAGGGGACAGACCGACACGCCGGCGGGATCGTGCGATGACGCACCGGATCATCACAGACACCTCAGTCGTCCACGAAGGCAATGCCATGGTGAGGTGGTGGGTCAGGCAGTTCGTGACCAAAGATGATGCGTTGCAGAAAATCCACCGTATCGGGACTGGAGAACGTGCTGATCTGGTAGCCACGCCATTGCTTCACCGGGTGCGCGGGTTGGCGTTTCCACAGCACCAGGTCGCCGGCCTGATCCACCATGACATAATCCGGTTGCGGGCGGCGGCTGGACGGGTTGCTCCAGTACACCAGTTCCCCGCTGTCTGAATCGGCGATGAACGCCGGATACCGTTCATGCCCGTAGTCGGTTTTTAAGACCCGGACGGTGTTTCCATTCACCTCCCGCGCGGTGACATCGTGGCCGCCGCCCGCGCTGGTCCTGGTGATGATATGGCTGAAATAGTCTGCGGGGGCGTGGTCACCTGCAACCTTGTTCCACATGACGCGGTCGTAAAAAGGAATCGCGCGGTGCAGATAATAATAGCCGCCGGTTGTCTCGTACTCCGCGGAGGCATCCAGCAGGCCGTGCACCGTGTCGTCTTCGCTCAGGCGGCGGTAGAGTTGCAGACCCGGGTCGTGAGTACGGAGAAAATTGAAGTGGCTGCTTTCCTTCGAGAAACTTTTGTAGATGCCGTTCTGGCCCGGAATCGCATTGAACATGCCCGCCACGGACACCAGCACGGCCACCCCCGCCCCGGCATGACGTATCCACGTCCCGGCCGGGGTGGCCCGCTCGCTGGCGACAGCCACCACGTCGGCGAACACCATCAGCCACAACGGCACGGCGGCAAAAATAAAGCGGTATTCGCGGTGGTTGGGGAGAATGTGCAGGATCACAAGCAGCACCAGCAGTCCGAGGACAAACCCGCGTCGCCGGACATGCCCGACCACGCCGGCCGCCGCGACAGCCAGCAGGCCGCCGGACGCGTGCAGCAGTTGCCACGACATCATCCACGGCGGGGATTCCCCCACGCGGATTTCGTCCAACCCGAGATTGGCCACCACGTTGCCCCAGTAGGAATAGAACGGCATGCCCCAGTGCAGGGTTTCCAGCGCGCCGACTGCACACACCACCACCGCGCCACCGCCCAGCATCGCCAGTCGTCCCGTGGTGGGCGCGCGGGAAACCCCGACGAGCAGGATCACGCCGATAAGCGGCGCATACTGAAAACGAACCGCCACGGCCAGCGCACCCACCACGCCTGCCGCTGCCCACCAGCGCCAGGCCTGTGCGGGGGCGTGAAGAGGCATGACAGCCAGCAGCGCACACATCAGAGCGGCAGCCACGAATTCCGTCATCGGTTTATGCGCAAAGGCGACGAGTTCATACCAGAAGACGCCCAGGACGAGCGCCAGGCGGGCGCTGCGTTCATCCCAGTGACGGCGGCAAAACAGATACATGCCCAGTGGAATCAGCAACGACAGCGCGCAGAAAAACAGTTTGACCACGGCGATGTACGCGTGCGGTTCATCCAGCCCGACGAGGGCGCACAGCCACAGCACGCCCGCGATCAGGCCCGGCATGATCCACGATCGCGCTCCGTAGTAATGCTCCCAGAACATCACGCCGTTTCCGAACACCAGCCGGTGGGCGGGTTCCAGATACTGCATAATTTCATCGGGATGAAGGAGAAAATCGCCGGCCAGTGCGACCGCTGCGCGCAACACAAACGCCACCAGCAACCAGAGTGGCAGGTATGTCCACACGGCCCCTGTTGGCCGCGGGTGCACGAACGATTGTTCCTGGGGCACCGCCGTGGGAGCGGGCTGTTGACGCGCTTTTTTCGGTTTTGCCATCGGAACGAGCCAACGGGGCGATGTTGTGGTCAAGGGAGCGCAAGGAATATGGCTTTGCTCGTCATGCCCGCGAAAGGCCCCTTGGCGTGAAGGGGTGGCACGACGGAGCAAGTTATACAGGGTGGCCGTGGCCACTGCAATGGTAGACGGGCACGCCGGTGACGTCGTGTGCTGACGTGCGGGATCATCCCGTCGCGATCCTGTGACCATGCAGTCCCCTCCGTCACCCGATAAGCCCGTGCCCGTGCTCCAACAGATGGTGCTGGCATGGTCCCACGATTCCTGGGGAGGGTTGTGTCCCGTGTCTCTCTTTGCCCGCCGGCCATCGGCTTGACACGACCCCCCGTGGTCTTTACAGTGCCTTTCGGACCACGATGCGTTTCATCCCTTTCCGGTGAAGGCTTTGCGGTGTTTGGGACCCTTGGATTTCAAGAACTGATCATCATTCTGGTAATCGTTCTGATCATTTTTGGAGCGGGGCGGCTCCCTCAAATTGGTGAGGGAGTGGGGAAGGCCCTGAAGGGATTTAAAAAAGAGGTCAATGAGAGTCCGCCTCCCCCGGACGGGAACGATGGGCAGGATGGTGTGCCCCCGTCTCCCGCGGAGCCGGCTTCTCCCCAGGTCGCGCCGGCTTCGGCACCTGCGCCCCAGCCCGTCGGTCAGCACCCGGCTCGGCCAGGTACGGAGATGACCCCCGGCACGTTGGCGGCGAGCGTGTATGGCGGCTTTGGTCCCGAGACGGTTCAACCCGCTCAACCTGTGGCGTCCACGCCTGCCCCTGGCGCCCCCGACCAGGGGGAACAGGCACCCGCCACGCCCTATCATGAGCCGTTTCAACCCGTGACCATGGAGCAGCGTGCCGCGAGCACCGTCCCTCATCAGTTGACGCAGTACCCGCCTGTGCCACCTGCGGTTGCGTCGGCGGCGCCGAGCAAACGACCGGCCGCCATTGTGAATAAAAAGGCCGTCGCTCGTGTTCAGGCGCGTCGTGCTGCCATGCAACAGGCCAAAGAAGCCGCCCAGGCCCGGCCTGCGACCCCCGGTCAACGAGGGCATGATGATCTGCAATCGCTTGGGGAAGGCCTGGGCGGGGCCGTGCGAACCTTTCGTGACGCCACAGCGGATATACGGAATGCCGTTGACCCGGAGATGCGGACCATCCAGGCAGAACTGGAATCCGCGCACAAAGAAGTTGAACAGTCCATTGAGTCAGCGAAACACCCGCCGGCACCGCGCGATCAGCCGCCTGTGCCCTGACAGCCCCTCACCCCGGCCCTCTCCCAAGGGGAGAGGGATGGCCGGTTCTGCAATGAGCAGCCACGCGTCTCATCGGATGGCCCGTCCGTGCTCCTGAAACCGACGCATCGTGCCATTCGCTCCTCCCTGGATTCCCGCTCAACTCACTGCGGGAATGCCTGCCCCTGCCTGCCCCTGCCTGCCCCTGGCGCCCCGTGCGACCAGGGGACGCCCCGTGCGACCAG
>RKSG01000016.1 GCA_007570995.1 Nitrospirales bacterium | reverse complement strand
GGAATCCAGGCGGGCGTGGGGTGGCCGCGTGGCGGCGTGGCGGCGGCGGTGGCGTCGTCATTCCTGCGCACGCAGGAATCCAGGTCGGCTTGGGGCGGCCGCGGGGCGGCATGGCGGCGGCGTCATCGTCATTCCTGCGCACAGCCTGCCCCTGGCTTTGACCAGGGGCAGGAATCCATCCCATCCCAATGGCCTACCGGCCTCCCAGCGGCCGTGCCCTCCGCCCATATTGCCACGACCATATTCCCCCGTTATACTGCCTCCCCATGAGCATCCGGAAAGCCGCCGGGGAATGGGAGCCCCTCCTGTTGGGCATTGAGCCCGAACACTGCGGCGTCTGCCAGCGGGTCTTATCCCGTCGCACCACCCTGTTCAGGGGAGGCTGGGAGCGCTGTTCGCAGTGCCACAGATTCGTGCATTACATGTGTCTCCTCGGCGGGAAAAGCCTCTTCCTCAAGCGACGTCCCCGCGTGTGCCGCAACTGCGGGCACAGCGTGGGACAACCTGTGAAGCTCCCCATTCCTGAAAGGACATAGTGCCATGTCCCGGACAGGGCCGGACAACACTGTCACAGACTCCGCCCCACACATTGTGAAGTTCTCAGGTGGTCGCTCTTCCGGGATGATGCTCATCAATCTGCTCGAGCAACGTGCCCTGCGCCCCGAACGTGGCGATGTGATCGTGTTTAACAACACCTCAGCCGAGCATCCTGCGACCTATGAATTTGCCCGAAAAATGAAAACGTTGGCGGAGCGCGCGTACAACATTCCCTTTTTCTGGATTGAGTACCAGTCGTATGAAGATTCGAGCCGGCACGGATGGCAGAGACATCCCAGCTACAGACTGGTGAATGAATATCCCTGGAGTGAGGAAAATCCCCATGGCTATCGATATAAAGGTGAAGCGTTTGAAGAGATGATGTCCTTCAACGGCTTTTTGCCGAACATGCAAAACCGGGTGTGCACACAGACCATGAAGATTTTCATTACGAATGCGTTTTTGACCGACTGGCTGGCCCAGAAACCGGGGATTGAACGGTTGGGACATTACGGAGACACGGCAAGAATGACCGATGAAGGCGTCATCACGGTGCATCGAGCACATGGCGGCGCGACTCCCGATCACATCCTGCTGGAGAAAAAAGCCTTTGTCAGAAACAGTCCGTTTGTCAGGGAGCAGGCCCTCTGGCAGGACTTTACCAGGACCGAGGTGCGGATACACAATGACGCGATCAAAGATGCAGTGATCGGCGGGAAGGGACAGTTGTTTGGCGACAGGGCCATCGAGTACGTCTCGTGTCTGGGTATTCGAAAAGATGAGGAAGGCCGGGTCGGCAAAATACAAGCCAGGATTGATTCCGCGAAGCGCGGCAAGGGCCAGTCGCTGTTTCAACAGCCTCCGGGAGAACGGATCCTCGCCCCCCTGGTCACGGAGAATGTGTCCCGGCAGCAGGTGATCGATTTTTGGGAAGGGCGGAAAACGTGGGCCTTTGATTTGGACTTGCCCTCGACAGGGCTGTACTCGAATTGCGTGTATTGTCCCTTGAAAGGCGAAAGAAAATTATTGGAACTTGCCAAAGAAGAGGTCTCCGGCCATGCGCGCACGGAACTCACCCCGGCTTCCATTGACTGGTGGGTCAACATGGAAAGGAAATACAGTCGGAACCTGAGGGAGGAGAAACGGGAGATCACATCCGAAAAGGCCATTGAGTATATCGGGTTTTTCGGTGCAACGGATCAACATGTCTATCAGCAAATCAGGGAGAAAGCACGACGTGGTGCGAACATGACAGGAATACAGGCTGAATGTTTGGATGAGGCGAGCCATGCGACGTGTACGTGCACAGATTAAAGAGGAGCAGGCATGTCAGTCTTATATTTCAGGGTCGGAGACATAGAAGGCTTCACGTCTATTAAATTGGCGGACAAACAAGAGAACTGTATCACGCCCATTCGGGAGCTGGTACAGAATAGCCTGGATGCCTCGCGTAAAGCAGGGAATGCACCGTGTCAAATTGACGTGTACATTGAAACGATCAGGAAGAAAGACATTCCGCACATCGGGACATATGAGGAAGTGTTGGGAAAAGCCATCACGACCCAGCAGGATGAAGACAGTTATAACGACAACGCCAAACAAACAGTCAAAGGCATTAAAGATGCCCTCGAGCAGGAGACTCTGCGGGTGTTGATGTTTGTTGATAATGGCATAGGGATGTCGCCGCGTACACTGAAGGGCCTGTTGGATGAGAGAAGTACCGGAAGCGATGAACGATCGAGTGGTTCATTTGGTGTAGGTCATCTTTCCAGTTATTCTTTGTCATCGCTTCGTTATGTGCTGTATGCCACCAAATACAAAAGTCACGGCACAGTCAAAACATTGTTCAGCGGTTCGCCAATTTTGGCTGGATACAAAGACGTCACGGCAGAAAGAAATGGTAAAGGGAGAATTCTCAAAGAAAAACCACGTGACGAGCTCAAGCCGGATTTTGTTTTCCCCGAAGAATTTCCATCGTTTATACACCCCAGGATGGAGACACTGAAAGAAACCGGTTCACTGGTTGCAATCCTGGGATTGTCTGAAAAATGGGGCCACGAGGCTGACTATGCCATTGTCAGTAATTTCTTTCACGCGATTGTCCATGATGGTTTACGAGTCACTGTCCACGAGGACGGCAGTCAAAGAACAATCTCCTATGATGACGTTAAACGACTGATTACGCGCGAAGAGCATAACAAACGCGCAACAAGAGGACGGATATTATCCGGTGAAGCGGTTAAGCAGGCGTGGGAGGCTGTGAGTGGAGCGGGGACTCAGAAGACGATAACACTCAAGAATGCTGAGACCGTTCATGTGTTCATCACAAACGAGAACAACCCGAATTCTGCAATTGTTCTTGTCAGGAACGGTATGGTGATCGCTCGTCACGATACCATGTTGTCTGATGACATGAACGGGTTGAGAAAAAACCGGGAGTTTAAGCCTTTTACGGCGGTCATTGACGTTGACCAGGACAATGCCCGGCAATTGTTTAGATTAGTGAAGGGAGCCGAAAATCCCTATCACAACAGACTGCAAACCAAACGACTGAGCAGAGAAGATGAGCAATGCCTGAAGAAGTTGTGGAAGGAGTTAAGCGAAGAAATCAAGGAGCATTTACAGATGATCGAACGGGACTCCTTTGAACTGAAGTTGTTTCCAGTGCCTGACAAGGCTGAAGCGCAAGCTCGCGGTGCGAGTAGATCCAGTGGGCAAAATCATAACGCAACACCGCAAAGGCGACCCTCAAGACCGCCCGAGCCGAAAGAACCTGGCCCTGGATATGGGAAAAACCGCCCCAAGCCGGTCAATATCAATAGAAACCTGGAAGCGAAAAGTGCCGTTCGATATACCGATAAAGATGGCAAATGGGAGGTACGGTTAAGGATCATTCCAGAACAACAGAAAGATGCCAGAGATGATGTCTATCTCTCGATATGTGTGGGTGAGGATAACGACAAAGAAACAACCAAATTTTATCTTAAGTTTATAGCTGTGAC
>RKSG01000039.1 GCA_007570995.1 Nitrospirales bacterium | reverse complement strand
GGCTTTGACCAGGGGACGGAGGGGGGGCACGACCAGGGGACGGAGAGGCACGGCCGTGACCTTCGCCGGTGCCATGCCGCCCCTTGCGTTGCATCCCGCCACCCCGTACCATCCCCTGGTCAGATCCAGGGGCATGCCTGCCACGCTCCTGACCCATGCGGTACGCTGAATGTTCCTCGTTGCCCACCGATGACACCCATGTCTCAACCCGATACCCACCACGTGGACAGGCAATGGTGGATCGCACTGGCGCACCGCCTCAACATCAAAGAACAAGTCGAGCAATTCTTCCACAACGCGAACAGACCACCAGCGGTACTGGACCGCGTGGCAGCCGCCCACGGCGACATGTACTACATCCTGTTTGTCCTGGTCCGCCACTGGATTCCTGTCGTCCTCCCCCCGCCGGGACGGGAACGCATGTCCAAACACGACCCGGATTACTGGTTGGAATCGGCGCAAATCCTGGAAGCCGCCGTCGTTCGTCTGCGCGAACTCAAACCGCTGATCGACCTGCTGGCCGCCGATAACCCGTTTGAACCCAGGAAGCCGGCGTCCACCTCCCCGGTGATCGAGGTCGAATTAGCCAACATGCTGCAGGGCATTGCCGACGTCGCCGGCCATTATGGCGGCCCGGATTACACGTCCATCATCAAAAACTTCGACCCTGTTCCCCTTCGCCAGACCCAACCCTTCAAACACAACAAAAAACACAGTGCCGAGTTGTGGGTGGTGTTTCTGCTCCGTGAACATTTTCGAGCACTGGGGATGGGAAAAGATCGCTACTGGCCGCTGATCACCGACACCGTCACCGCCGCCGACATTCGCCAGCCCAACGACCATCCGTTCACAGCCGGCGAACTTAAATCGTGGTGGACGAAGAACTGGCCGCGGACATACACGATGCTGCAGGAAAAAAGCGAGGGACTGCCCGCCATCCACACGGCCTACCAGAGTGACTATCACTGGTTTCAATCATGGTTCGCGTGGGAGCTGTCCCACGCTGCCTCCCTCGATCGCTGACAGCATGCCCCTGGCACCCTCCCCTGGATTCCCGCTCAAAACACTGCGGGAATGCATGCCCCTGGCGCCCCGTGCGACCAGGGGACGGAGGGGGGCGACCAGGGTCGGTCGTTTCCCCTAGAACACCTGACGGGACCCGGCTCCCTCCTCTTCTTCCTCGGGCAACGGCAGCTCGCCATCAAGCAGGGGATCGCCCATCATCGCAACAAAGACGCCGATTTTCAGCAGGATCGAAGCGGCCACCAGCCATAGCACATACGGTTGCACACCACCCCCATCGGCCAGTTTTCGCAGTCGATCGTCCGGGGACATCCCCGTCCGCAGCTTGGCCCTGATTAAAATTTCCTTCAGGTGCCAGTAATACAGATAATTGGCGCTCACACTGGCAATGACGGACCACACCACCGGCACCGTGATATCCCCGGTGAGATAGACGGACAGGACGGGACCGATCAAATAGACCAGCGCAAACAGATACATTTTTCGATACAGAAACCAAAGAAATGGTTCGATGAAAAACGGCGCCCAGTTCCACGTGAGCGCAAAGCGATGGCCTTCCGCGGAGTGAAAGTGTCGAAACGCCCGCTGGTAATATTCCCAGGCGGGTTTCCACGACCAGCCGTCACTCCACGCAAATTGCAGACAGGGACTGCGTCCGATCAACACCTGCCAGTACAGTTCCTCGGTCAGCGACTCGGGTGTTGATTCCTCTGTCATCGTCTCCGCCTCCTGGTCAAACCCAGGGGCAGGCCTGTCCACCTCCGGGGCCTTGGGTGGGGCAACGGGTTCCTCGAGAAACTTTTCCCCGCATCGCAGGCAAAACCTGGCATCGGGAGGATTATGCTGTTGACAGGAATCACAGGTTCTCATGTCCATGGTTTATAACACGGGACACGTCATGAAGGCCACAGGGGGGAAGGCGTTTCTTTCGCATCACCTGCGCGGTCTCTCGTGTGCAGTTCACCGGCAACAACCTGCAAGACGCACGCGACAGCGGGACCCGCTTCATATTGCACCGCTGAAAAACCCTGTGCTAACTTCGTAACTTACGCCCGTCTTCCTGCATGGTTTCGCGACAATGCTGACAGAAGAACTCCAGCAACACACGGCCCGGACAATCATGAACACCTACGCCCGCCTCCCCATCGGGCTGGTGCGGGGCCAGGGATGTACGGTCTATGACGCCGAAGATCGCGACTACCTGGACTTCGTGGCCGGCATCGCGGTCAACGCGCTCGGCCATGGCCATCCTGGTCTGGTGACCGCCATTGCGCGACAGGCCCAGCGCCTGTTGCACACCTCTAATCTGTTTTATTCCGAACCGCAGGTGCGTCTCGCCAACCGACTGGTCTCCCATTCCTTTGCCGATAAAGTCTTCTTCTGTAACAGCGGCGCGGAAGCCAACGAAGCCGCGATCAAACTGGCCCGACGTCATGCCTTTCAGCACCACGGGCCGGATCGCTACGAAATTATCACCATGCACCATTCCTTTCACGGCCGCACGCTGGCGACCCTGACCGCGACCGGACAGACCAGGGTCCAGCACGGGTTTGCCCCGCTCCTGCCAGGGTTCACGTATGCCGGGTTCAACGATGTCGCCTCCATCGAACGCCAGATGACTCCCCACACCGCAGCCGTCATGATTGAACCGATCCAGGGCGAGGGCGGCGTGGTGGTGGCGGATCGATCATTCTGGGCAACGTTACAGCAGCTCTGCCGCGATCGCGGCGTGCTGTTGATCGTCGACGAGATTCAGACAGGCATGGGGAGGACCGGCACACTCTTTGCGTATGAACAGATTCAGATTCGGCCGGACATCATGACACTGGCCAAGGGGCTGGGCGGCGGTCTCCCCATCGGCGCCTGTCTCGCCACCGATGACGTGGCGCGCGCGTTCGACCCGGGGTCTCATGCGTCCACATTCGGGGGGAATCCCCTGGCCTGTGCCGGGGCCCTCGCCGTGTTCCAGGCCCTGGTGGACGACCATCTCCTTGAACACGGTCGGGCCATGGGTGAGTATCTTCACAAGGGGCTCCAGGAGCTGAAGAGCCGCTGTGCCCTGATCGCGGACGTGCGCGGCCTGGGGCTCCTGCAAGGCATGGAACTGACCATGGCCGGACACCCGATTGTCCAGGACTGCCTGGCTCGACGCGTGTTGATTAATTGCACGAGGGAGAATGTTCTCCGCTTCGTGCCCCCGCTGATTGTCACCACGCGCGAGATTGACCGTCTCCTGAACGTGTTGTCTGACACATTGACGAAACGGCTCTCTCGCGTCGGGAGCCGGCATGCACACCGGGCACATGATACGCGCTCATCCATTCGGACAGAGCCTGCCCCTGGGCCTGCCCTTGGGTTTGACCAGGGGGTTGACCAGGGGGCCACGCTCAGCGTGGGCGACACAGGAGACATTCAGCTGTGATGATCGTGGCCCACCGGTCCGCTGGCGCTGCCCCGGGCTCTCACCGGTCATCGTTCCTCCGCTTGCTCACACACGGCGAACGCATGCCCCTGGCC
>RKSG01000017.1 GCA_007570995.1 Nitrospirales bacterium | reverse complement strand
TCCGTCCCCTGGTCGCCCGGGGCGCCAGAGCCTGCCCCTGGCTTTGACCAGGGGGGCAGGCTAAAACTGGCCGTAACGAACCCGAAGCCGCTGCCGCACCACATCGGCAAGGGTGTTCACCAGAAACGTAAACAGAAACAACAGCAGCCCGGCGAAAAACAGCAGACGGTACAGGGTCCCCCCGTGCGGGGCTTCGGGCATTTCGATGGCGATGTTCGCCGAGAGCGTTCGGAATCCATTCAGGAGATTCAGGTCCAGCAGGGGGGTGTTGCCCGTTGCCATGAGCACGATCATGGTTTCGCCCACCACCCGACCCAACCCGATCATGAGTGCAGAAAACAACCCGGGGCTTGCCGACACGATGACGAGTTTGGTCAGGGTCTGCCACGAGGTGGCCCCCAGGGCAAGCGAACCGGCAATCAAATGACGCGGGACATTGCTGAGGGCATCCTCGGAGATGCTGAAAATGGTGGGGATGACGGCCATCCCCATGGCAAAGGCGATCACCAGCGCATTGCGCTGATCATACCCCACCCCGAATGTCGAGAGGAGCCAGTGCTTGTAGTTCGAATCAAAAAACCAGGCTTCAATCTGCTGATTACCCTGCAGACATACCCACACCGTTCCGCCAAGGACCAGGACGCACGCCGCCAGCTCCGTCCCCTGGTCGCACGGAGCGCCAGGGGCATGCATCGTCCCAGACGGTCGTGTCAGTTGCGAGGGAAGCAGTTGCCAGCCGACGCAGGCCACCACAATCACCAGTGGCAGGACCACAAACATGGCGACCACAGCCGGAAACACGTTTTCCAGCAGGGGGGCCAGCCACAAGCCGGCCAGGAATCCCAGGATCACCGTCGGGAAGGCCTCCATGGTTTCCACAGCCGGTTTCACCACGGCACGCATCGCGGGCCTCATGAACATCGCAGTATAGATCGCGCCAAACACCGCGATGGGCGTCGCCAGGAGCATGGCATAGATCGTGCCTTTCAGGGTGCCGAACACCAGCGGCCACATGCCAAACTTCGGTTCAAAGGCATCGGACCCGCCGGTTGACTGCCAGATCGGCAGTGGCTCGTTATACCCTTCGTAGAGTACGGGGAGGAACAGGGAGGAAAACGTGACTTCGGGATGATCATTCTCCACGTCATACGTGATCAGCCGTCCGTCGTCATGGATCACGATGGCACCATTGTTCTTTGGGGCCAACGCCGCCGCCAGCACCGGTGCGCCGTGTCCCGGAATCGTGAGCAGCGTCTGATGCGACGTTGAATAATGGATGGCGACCCCGCCGATGGCATCGGCCGTGAGAAATCCCTTATCCCGCAGCGAAGGCGCAATAGCCACCACGGCTCCGTCATGCGGTGCAAAATCCCGAATTTTCTGCAGACGCGGCTCACCACCTGCAGCAGGATCCGTCATGGCCATCCAGACGGCGACCGTCCCGCTGGCCGTCCCCACCACCAGGGACCGATCGCCGATGAGGGAGGCCAGTGCGGTCACGGGGTCCCCGACGGCAGAGGTCCCCGTGAATCTCGGGCGTTGAAGATCCCGAACATCCCAGGACAGCAATCGTCCGTCCGTGGTGCCCCCGACCAGCCTGTCTCCTGCACGGTCCAAGTGCAGCACGGCAACGGCACTCACGCCGTCCCCTGTGAGTTCAGTCCCAACCGTTTCCCGCGCCCCCTCACCCAGACCCTCTCCCAGGGGGAAAGGGAGGAAGTCACCAAGGGGCGGGTCACGCTCAAACAATCCCGTTGCCGTTTCGGTGATCTTCGTGAGAAACAACCGGCCGGACCCGGTCAACGCAGCCACGATGGTGCCCGCGTCGGTTTCCCGGTAGGCCAGCCTCGCAACCGGTTCAGCGGTGGGGACCGCGTCAATGGGCTCGCTGGCGGTCACGACCGGCACGACGGTTCTGACATCATCCTCGAACGTGACCCGATACGTGATCTGCAGCGGCAGCACGCGCCCGTTGGATGTCCCCAACCCGTAGACAGGCGATTTCCCCGGCATGTGCGACACGGCGGTGATCGCTTCGTTCGCCCCCTGGTCAAAATCCGGCATGGCATCGAGGGGTATCGGGGTGCCGGACGGCAACGCATAGAAGGTAAGCTCTCCCCCTCGGAGCACGTACCCGACAACCCTGTAGTCGTCAATCCCCACGCCGACAGGCCGTGGGGTGTCACGGGCAGGCTCCAAGGCCCCGGTGTGGACAGCGGTCAATTCCTTCCAGGAGACCGATGCAACCAGGGGCATCACTTCAATCAGCAGATAGACAAAAATTCCCAGAACGCCGACGATGACGGCCCATCCGCCAGCGGTAATGACACCCGTCGCCACACGATCCGTCCAACGACGCACCGTCCCCTGGCGAGACGCGGCCTTCCGGGCCAGCCCGGCTGTCGTCCGGTCATGATTCATAGCCACCCCCCTCCGTCCCCTGGTCGCCCGGGGCACCAGGGGCATGCTTGACCACGGGTCAGTGGCCGCGTGCCGACACGTGGCGGGCCACTCCATGCTTCGCCGGGCGCGAGATGCCTCGGTGACATGCCTGTCACGGACACCCCCTGGTCAAAATGCCTGCCCCTGGCCCCTGTTCAAACCCAGGGGCATGCTTTGACCAGGGGTTTGCTGAGCGATGAGACGTTGCGGCAGCGGGAAATACCCATCCTTGATCACCACGTTCTGGCCTTCCCTGCTGTACACATAGGTCAGGAATGCTCTGACTAACGGCGGCAACGGCTTGCCAGGGACCTTATTCACGTATACCCGAAGAAACCGGGCCAGCGGATATTTCCCGGAGGAGGCATTGGCAAACGTCGGAGCATAACAGGTCGCTTCCCTGTCCGCTGACAGGGCAACCACCCGAACCCCGGAGGTGCGATAGCCGATCCCGCTGTATCCAATCCCGCCCCGATCTTCCGTCACGCCCTGCACAACCGACGCCGACCCGGGCTGTTCCTTGACCTCATTTTTATAATCCCCCGTCTTCAACGCGGTTTTCTTGAAAAACCCGTACGTCCCCGAGGCGGAATTTCTGCCATACAGGCTCACTCGTGTCGTTTGCCACGGCCCATCAAGGCCCACCTTCCCCCACACGGAGATGTCGTCAGTCTCCCCGCGCCACCGGGTGGTGGAAAAGATGGCATCCACTTGTTTCAGGCTGAGACACTGGATCGGATTGTCTTTGTTGACATACACAGCCAGGGCATCCACGGCAACGGGAAAGACAGTGGGAGCGTAGCCAAATTTCGCCTCAAAGTCGTCCACTTCCTTCGCCTTCATGGCCCTGGACATAGGCCCCAGTTGCGCGGTCCCTTCAATCAGAGCCGGCGGCGCGGTGCTGGAGCCTTTCCCCTCAATCTGGATCTTCACATTGGGATACTCCCTTCTGAACCCTTCGGCCCAGAGCGTCATGAGATTGTTGAGGGTATCGGACCCGATACTGTTCAGATTCCCGGATACCCCGCTGACACGGACATAGGCCTGCCAGTCCGGATCCGTCCCCTGGTCAAGCATGCCCCTGGCTCTGACCAGGGGCATGCCCCTGCCTGCCCCTGCC
>RKSG01000018.1 GCA_007570995.1 Nitrospirales bacterium | reverse complement strand
AAGCCTCCGTTCTGCCTCCCCCTCTGTCATTCCTGCGCATGCAGGAATCCAGGGTGGGTCCGCCTTTTGCCCTAACCGACGGTCAAGCCTCCGTTCTGCTTCCCCCTCTGTCATTCCTGCGCATGCAGGAATCCAGGGTGGGTCCGCCTTTTGCCCTAACCGACGGTCAAGCCTCCGTCCTGCCTGCCCCCTTCCGTCATTCCTGCGCACGCAGGAATCCAGTGTGTGTCCACGTTCGGTGTGCTTGTCAGCGTGCAGCGGCGTGGGCTAGGGTACGCCGTATGGGACTGAAGAAACTGTACAGTGATATTTACGATCACTTCACACGCGCCCGGGATGCGCACAAGGGATTTGATTTTCAGGAAGAGGTCATCAAAAGCGTGCCACCCCCCTCGGTGTCGTTTCAGGACCGTGTCAAATGGTGGACCCTCAACCGACCTCAACGGTTACGGAGAATCGAGCAGGAACGGGACCGGCAACAACAGGACATTCTTGCCCTCAAACGTCGGACGGAACCGACGTCGTAATGGCCTGCGCCGCACGCTCCGCCGTGGCGATGCATGTCGGAGTTCATCCACACAACCCTTCAACTCTATCGTGACGCCGGGCTCGAAACGTGGCGGTCCCTGACTCGAAGCTGGTTACTTGTGCCGGCGGTCCTGATCATGGCGGTGGGCCTGTTCGGTGTGGCCGTGGTGACCCAGCTCTTCGGCATGGACAGGCTGCTCGGTGGATTCGTGCTCGGCGTCGCCAATGTCCTGGTCGTCGGGGCGTTGCTGGGATGGCTCGAACAGGCCGTGTTGAGTTCCCGTCGCATGGTCTTGAAGGATCTCTGGAGCGTCGTGGATCACTATTTCTGGGATGTCCTCACCATTGGCTTTCTGGTGTGGGTCCCCCTGCAACTGCTTGAGCTTGGCATGCAGGCCACTCCCTACGGGCCGCTGATCATCTCCGCCACACACCTGCTGGTGTTTCTTGTCTTCAACCCTGTTCCCGAACTGGTGTATCAGGGGCGCACGAGGGCCTCGCTTGAGACGCTCAAAGACAGCTATGAGTTTGTCCTGGAAAACTGGATCGAATGGTTTTTGCCGCTTGCCGTCGTCTGTGCACCCTTGGGGGTGTTCTTTTTCTTTGCCATAACAAGCTATCCCGGGCGGGTTGGGTTGGATTTTTTTCAGCTCCTGGGTCTGCCCTTTGCCGTGTTGAGCCAGTGGTTCCATTATCTGGGGCTGTCGTCCCAGCTGGCCACCATCCTGCTTCTGTTGCTGACGCCGTTGGGCATGGTGCTGATGATGCTGTTCCGCGGCCACCTCTATAAGGCCTTGTCCGGATCGTCTCACCGTCAACGCGCATTTCTCCGCCGGGCCGCTGGTCGTTGATGGGGGCTGGAGTGTGTGGAAATCGCTGATGCTCCGACGGTGACCATCGTGTCACAATGCGTCTGTTCCAAAGGACGCCGTTGCCTTGTTGCTCCCAACCCCCCATGGTAAGATGGACGCCCCGAATCGTCGCAGAGCTCAACTGGAGAGGTGCGAGAGTGGCCGAATCGGCGTGCCTGGAGAGCACGTGTGCTGGCAACGGCACCGTGGGTTCGAATCCCACCCTCTCCGCCACCGGTCTGTGTGGCGATGCCGATCGCTGGTGTCGGATGACCAGTCCGTATTACAGCAAACAGAACTTTGATCTCTATTGGGCAGACTCTCTGGAGTTTCTTCCAAAGATTCCGGCAAATTCTGTCGATATGGTTTTTGCCGATCCGCCCTATTTTTTGTCCAGTGGATCGTTCACTTGCCAGAACGGGAGGATGGTGAGTGTCAAAAAAGGCGATTGGGATCTCAGCAGTGGAACGGAAAAGAATTTTGCGTTTCATCTTGCATGGATAAGGGAATGTCGGCGGTTGCTGAAACCAAACGGCACGATTTGGATCAGCGGAACATACCACTCCATTTATCAATGTGGATTCGCATTGGAAATAAGCAAATTTCACCTTCTCAATGACATTGCGTGGTTTAAACCCAACGCTTCGCCAAATCTGAGTTGCCGTTTTTTTACCGCCAGCCACGAAACGTTGCTTTGGGCAAGAAAAGAGAAAAATGCAAAGCACACGTTCAACTATCAGACCATGGTTGATTGGGAAAACAACTATCGAAAAAAAGTTCGGTGCAGCCGTTGTGGGAAAAGCACCTGTGATGAAATTCTGCATGCAAAAGGACGGCAGATGAGAAGCGTTTGGGCAATCAACACACCACAGAGAATTGAAAAAACTTTTGGCAAGCACCCAACTCAAAAATCGGTGGAATTGCTGAACAGAATTGTCCTGGCAAGCACAAACAAGGGAGATGTTATTTTGGACCCTTTTACGGGGAGTTCGACAACTGGCTTGGCTGCGCATTTATTTGAGCGAAGATTTATCGGGATAGACAACGAGAAAAAGTATCTTGATTTGTCGATCAGGCGATTTGATGAACTGGATAAAAATATGGAAAAGAAAACGTCCTTCCAACAGAGCCTTCCGTAATAGAAACCATATGTGTTGATTCACATGCTCACGGCCATGCGGGACGAAGTAGGCGTGACCGTGACTCAGCCCCTTTCACCCAAGACATTCCTCGATGTTGGCGGTGGCTCCTTCGGCAACCAGGCAGTGGTTACTGCACCGGTATAGAAATTTGTTTGATGTTCTGAAGAACGGTGAATACAGGTTTTTCCGGATTACTGACGGAAATGGATGGAAGACAGCTACCCAACCACTGCGAGAGACTTTTGGCTATAATGATTACCTTTTCAATCTGGCACTGCTTGAAAAAGGCATCTTGGAGCATCTTCTGGAATAATCTTTGGAATCACGACCCGCTGAAGATCTGGAAGACCTGTAATTGAATTGGCGGGGCAGGCAAGAGGATGGCAATAAGGAAAAACTCAGCGATTGAAGGAACCCTTGGAGGAAATAATTTCGAGACACCGGCTGATGTCCGTAGATTCCTTTTGGCCGAATGGGCGAAGGAATCTGCTGGGAAGAAGTACAGGTATTTCGTTGCAGTTCTTGAGGATGGCAAAAGGATTTATCTTGAGCGTCCGGGAAAATTAAATAAGGGATGCGACTTCGTCATTTTTGTAGAAGGTTTATTTTTACATAAAAATGGCAATGACAAACCACCAGGTCATGAAGATTTGTTGACTGATTTACGTGGTAAGTTACAACGTTTGAGTTCAGAAAGCCGGCGGCACTTGTATGCTGCAATGAAATCGGTCCACGGAATGACTTTCCACGAGATTCCATTTGCTTGTAAGCAGGAAATCAATGAATTGGCTCCCATGAGTCTTGAGCAAATTCTACTTTTGTGCAAGTGGTTCTTTATTGAGCAGGATATGACTTATTGGTCCGGCGAGGGAAGAGACATGCTGTGGGGAGGGATTCAATCACTGGACTGGTAAGTCCCGTGACCTTGTTACAGTCTAGCAAAACGTTGCCATGATGGGTTTTTCAAAGTATGCGGCCAGCCAATGAGCAAGGGCCGGAAACGAGACAGAGCAACACACGCCAGTATCGACATGGGGCACCCGGCACCGCAGGTGCAACAACCCGTGCATATC
>RKSG01000178.1 GCA_007570995.1 Nitrospirales bacterium | reverse complement strand
TGGCGCCAGTGCTATAACTTATGCGTGATTGAGACGTTGAAGCCCAACCCCAGGTAGGAATCTGGCGGGAACACAAACAACACCACCAACGAAAACTAAGCCCCGGACACCCTGTTCAAGATGCCGCAGTCTCCTGGTCAGGTGTTGTCGGTTTCACCATCAGGCATGTTGCAAACGGCCGCCGTCATTCAGCCGCCGGGCGTCTTTGCGGATTTGCTCCACAACGGTGCGCAGGTAGTTGGCACGGGTACGGAGAGATTTTCCGATGAAAAACCGGGTCAGCCACCAGGACAGCTCCCACCGGATTAACGGCGTGTAGGCCAGAACCGCCCGAATCATCAGACACGAAAAACGACTGTAAAATTCCCTGATGACGTCATTGTCAGGAAGGTCGACCCGCTCTGCCTGTTTTCTGATGCGGCGGTAATCGCTGGTTTGTTTCAGAATCTCCCGGCGATTAAACATCCGCATTTTGTGTCTGTTGTAGTTGAGGACTGCAATATCCAGCAGGTCCAGCAATTTACGCAACGGGCGATACTCCTCCTGCGTGATCGTATCCATGTTGTCCCACAGATAGCGCATGATGTCCCGTTGCAACTGGAAGAATGGGAATAACACTCCGTCGTGCCTTTCGGCTGTCTTAATCTGCCGGAATGAAAAGGCGAAGAACACGCAAAAGCATGCGAACAGGAAGTAAATCATATTCCGTCCTCCGGTTTTTGTCGGGTATGGTCTTCTAACCGCGTCAAGGGATTTCTTTCGAGAATCCGAGCAAATCGATCACGGTGTTCGCGGTTTTCCTGGGCCAGCCGGTCAATCTCCCTCTGGAGATCATCCAATCGCCCCTGGTGTATTTTGTAAATCCACAAACCACACAACACCATCACAATGGCCAACATCCCATCAGCAAAACCGCGGTCGCTGAACCAACCAGCCAATGCTTGGAGCAGTCTCTCCACTCAAACCGCCTTAGCCCTGCCTACAATCTCCGCACTCTCCCGGGTAATTGCTGACCGCCGGGAATTGTCACAGACCAGACACATTATGTCAATGAAGTCGTCGGCTTTGTCGGAGGCGGGTTTCATGGCGACCATCCTCTTGCGGCTTGGTCGTTGGGGATGTTTCCATTCTGTCAGCCGTGTTTTCCGTACACCTCCATCCATTCCCAGAGATCTCTGGAAGCATAACCGTGATAGTTCGAGACCGGCATGACGACACCAGTGCCTACTTGAGCATCGCCATACCCTACGGCGTCTGACAGTTCACGGGTTGCTCCCCTGTACAACACGAAGTACACGGATGGTGATTCGCCTGCATAGACGGGACTCTTCAGCACTTCAACCTTGCCACGAAGTTCTTCATTGTCTTACACGCCGAAACAGCCCGACACGTCACCCTCACCCCTCCAGTGCCAGCCGCACGGTCTCCCCGATCTCCGCGGGGTTGCGGGCAACACGTACACCGGCAGCTTCCAGAGCAGCGATTTTTTCCGCCGCCGTGCCCTTCCCCCCAGTAATAATCGCCCCCGCATGACCCATGCGACGACCCGGCGGCGCAGTCAGACCCGCAATGAAGGCAACAACCGGCTTGGTCATCTCACGCTTGATAAACGCCGCAGCATGCTCCTCCGCATCGCCGCCAATCTCCCCAATCATGACCACAGCCTTCGTCTCTTCGTCATGCTCAAACATGTGCAGCAGATCAATGTAATTCGTGCCAATGACAGGATCACCGCCAATCCCCACACACGTCGTCTCGCCAAGCCCCAGATTCGTCAACTGATTCACGGCTTCATAGGTGAGCGTCCCACTGCGGGAAATCACCCCCACCCTGCCCTTCTGATGAATGAAGCCAGGCATGATGCCGATCTTGCACTCGCCAGCCGTGATAATCCCCGGACAGTTGGGACCAATCAGCCGAGTCTGCGTGCTCGACAACGCACGCTTCACCCGCACCATATCGTTGACGGGAATCCCCTCCGTGATGCACACCACCAGCCAGATCCCCGCACTCGCCGCCTCAAGAATCGCATCGGCAGCAAAAAGCGGCGGCACAAAGATCAACGACGTGGTGGCCTCCGTCTTACACACGGCTTCACGAACCGTATTGAACACCGGAATCCCTTCAACCTCCTGCCCAGCCTTCCCAGGCGTCACACCAGCAACCACCTGCGTGCCGTAGGCCTTGCACTGCGTCGCATGGAACGACCCTTCCTTCCCCGTGATCCCCTGCACCACCACCCGCGTTGCCGTATTCACCAGGATGCTCACATTCCGTTCCTTCCCTTGTGGTTCCACGTTCGCCGCCCGTCGCCGAATACGCCGCACGGCACGCGGGTCAGCTTTTCCGTTTTTTGCCCTTCATGGCCACAATCTTCTGCGCGGCCTCCCACAGATCCGTCGCCACATCCACATTCACACCCGACTCAGCCAGCAACGCCCGTCCTTCTTCCGCATTGGTCCCCTGAAGACGAACCACCACGGGCAGGGTGATGCCCACTTCCTTTGCCGCCTCAATGACTCCATGGGCAATACGCTCACACCGAACAATGCCCCCGAAAATGTTGATGAAAATGCCTTTGACCTTTCTGTCCTTGAGCAGAATGCGAAACCCGGCGGCCACGGTTTCTTTGGTCGCGCCGCCCCCCACATCCAGAAAATTAGCCGGGGCCGCGCCGGCCAGTTTAATCACGTCCATCGTGGCCATGGCCAACCCCGCCCCGTTCACCATGCACCCGATGTCCCCGTCCAGTTTGACGTAATTGAGATTGTAGGCACCGGCCTCGATTTCGAGCGGCTCTTCTTCGTGCAGGTCACGAAACGCCTGGATGTCCGGATGTTTGCACAGGGCATTGTCATCAAACGCCACCTTGCCATCGAGCGCAACGAGCCGCTGATCCGTGGTGACCACCAACGGATTGATTTCCACCAGCGAGGCGTTTTTTTCCATGAACAGGCGATAGACATTGTCCAGCAGGGACTGCAATGCCTTCATCACTGGTTTGTCCAGCACAGGTGCCCCCAGTGCAAAGGCCAGGTTGCGTCCGTTGTACCCATGAAATCCGACGGCGGGGTCAATCGTTTCCCTGATCACCTTTTCCGGTGTCTGCTCCGCCACTTCTTCAATTTCCATTCCGCCTTCGGTGCTGGCAATGAACGTTGGCGATCCTGTTGCCCGGTCCACCAGCAGACCGAGGTACAACTCTTTGGCAATGCCCACGCCTTCTTCGATCAGCAGCCTCCGGACTTTTCTACCTTTTGGCCCTGTTTGATGCGTCACCAGGGTTTTTCCGAGGATGTTTTGTGCCAGGGTTGGCACCTCGTCTTTCGTCTGTGTAATTTTGACTCCGCCGGCCTTGCCTCGTCCCCCGGCGTGGATTTGTGCCTTGACGACGTAGACCGATGTATCGAGTGCGGCGGCCCATTTTTCAGCGGCACGCGCCGTCTTCACGGCCCTGCCTCGCGGCACGGGGATGCCATAGCGTGCGAACAACTCTTTCGCCTGGAATTCGTGGATGTTCATGATGTTCCCTTCATGCAGCGCCTCGCGCTGCGGTCGCCCGGACACCGTAAAACTTTAACCCCAGCTTGTCATTCCTGCGTAAAGCAT
>RKSG01000065.1 GCA_007570995.1 Nitrospirales bacterium | reverse complement strand
ATTCGGTGCCTGCCCCTGGCTTTGACCAGGGGTCAAAGGAGTCGTCTCGTCGGGGGGGCGGGTGCGGCGGTACAGTCCCCAGGCGAAGGTCAGCCAGAAAATACCTGACAACACGCCAAACAACACCGCCGTAAAGACCCGGCTCATGGCTTCCAGAGGAGGTTCAGGGCCGAACTGCTGGAGTTCGAGCACCGCGGGAACGGGCCACGCCAGGCTTTCCATGCCCAGCAGTGCCGTAGACCACAGCCACACGTGAGCCACCCCGGGACACAGTTTCGCAAAGGCCGCCACCAGCCCGACGACCACCATGGCCATCACAGCCGGCGAAAGCCCGCCAGACAGCAACCACAGCCCGCCCCCCACGGCCATGGCCCCCAGAACGGCATTCAGCAGGAAAAACGAGGTGTACGGCATGGTGTCACAGCATACCCATCCAGCTTGGGCTTCATTGGGGGAGCGCCCCCTTAAAAAACCCCTCATTCCAAAGGTAGCCCATCCGATCGCCCTCTTGCATAAAGGCAACAATTTGTCTGTCGTCTCTGGCGCGCATGACGCGGGTATAGCCGGTTTCTTTCACCAGCCAGAACACGTTGTCCACGTCAACGGCATTGAGAAAATCTGGAGAATGGGTAGACACGAAAACCTGTCGGTCGGCTCCTGCATAACTCGCAAACTCTTCAGCCAGCTCCTCAAGCAAGGAGGGATACAGTTGGTTCTCCGGCTCTTTGACGCACAGCAGTGGGTGGGGATTGGGGTCATTCAGCAGCACCAGGCAGGCAAACATCTTCACGGTGCCATCCGACACAAACCGCACCAGGAACGGATCCTGGAATGCCCCGTCCTGAAACTTCAGAAGCACCCGACCTTCGTCGGTTTTGACTTCGACCCTGGAAATACCCGGAACCCGTTTCACCATCGCCGCCAGTATCTTATCGAACGTTTCCCTGTGATGTTCATACAGGAACCGCGTTACCAGCGCGAGATTCTCTCCTTCGCGTGAAAGATGCTCGGCGTAGCCAGCATCGGGCACGTCCCGGGCGCGACCGATGTGAAAGTCGGAGACATGCCAGTTTTCAATCATCTGTCCCAGGGCACCGGCTGCCGAATAGCGCCGAAATTGCGCCAATCCCTTAATCGCCAGAATATCACTCCCTTTCAACTCATGCCTTTCCCGCGTCAGTTCTGATTCATCCTTAACATCCGCATATTCATTGGTGACAGCGTCCCCCTGGCCGTTCTCGAAGAACAGGAATCGCCACGGTCGTCCATAGCGTCCCCTTCTGTAACTCAATGCTTCGCGCGTAATACATGGCTTCCCGTCCGTTTCATCAATCGCCAGAGTATAAGTTGCCAGCGGCTCTCTCGTCTTGTTGCCAATTGTCGCTGTGAAGCGAAATTTAAGCTCGACCTCTATTGGTCCCCTGGTGGTTCTCGTGTGCACTTCCTTAAAGCCGCCCCGCTTATGCAGTGCCGTACGCACATTACTGGTCAGCGCATCCTTGAGGAAGCCGAACACATCGAGCAGCGTGGACTTCCCTGTGCCATTAGCGCCCACGACAACGCAAAACGCCGGAATGTCCTTTATCTCAACATTGTGAAAGGACTTGAAATTTCGCAGACGGATGCCTTCGATTTTCATTGTTACCCCCTTGCGTCAAACCAACTTGCCCCCTGCGTTCTCCATCTGCAAGGCAATGTTCGTTTTCCGTCGGTTGTTTTTCGGGAACAGGCGGGCCGGGGTGATGAAGGTAGGATTGGGGGGTGGCTGAAGGGAGGCACATTCAGGAAATCTACGTCCCGGAAATATGCTTTGTGAGAAATTTTTTCAGCGGCGTCAACGCAGAATTATCAAAATCCCAATGGTGGGGATTAAACGGATTTTCCTTTAAGGCACCGACCGCCTCCTTGTAAGCATATATTTTCCCTTTCATATCGGGGAGGATATACCCGTTCTGTTTCTCTTTCAGGCACTTTATGTAATCCTCAAAACACACGAAAATGCCTTTGTGTTCCGGGATGATGATTTTCTCCAACAGGTCTTCCAGAGCACCTTCGGATTTATTGTCTGGGAAAAGGAAAAGAGGCACATTCAGGTTACCCAAAATCCCTTCAGTCTCTTTTCTGTTTTCCGCATAGTCTTCATCGGCGTCATGGATAACTATGACTTTTGTTTCTTCGTCCAATTTCTGCCGTATTGTCTGCACATGTCCACTCAGGAGGCTTTTCCCCCCTAAATCTTTAAAGCACGCAAACGGGAGAGGGCAACCGATATGCCCCAGGTACTCCATCAGAAAACGCAAATCATCCTGGCCTTCAACAACAATGTGAAATTTCCCTGCCATCATCCGAGACGTATATCTGTATTCGAATCCAGAGCCTGCCTCAATTGCTCGGAGGAATACCGGTATGCGCGAGTCGCGTCGTCTTTTTCAAACTTAACCAGGCGGTAACAGGTGACTGAATCAGAAAATGATTTCTTGGTCAACAACACGTTTCGTAGACTCTCTATGACATCCGCGCTGTGGGTTGTGAGAAAAATCTGCACGTTAGATTGCTCCGAGCGGTCGAGTATGACCTCCCACACTCGCTCTAATGCGGTAACGTGCAAGCCATTTTCAATTTCATCTATAAACAATAGCCCATTCGGGACATATTCAATCGAGGAAAGTATATTGAGAATACGCATGATCCCATCTCCGAGAAGATTGACGGGAACAAAACTATCAAGCCCTATGTCAACAGATACTAGACTGTGTGATCCTGTTTTAATGTCTTCGACCTTGGGATCAATAGATTTAAGGACGCTTAAAAGCGAATCCTTTCTTTTGGCATTGAGCATACGGTCAACAAAATTATAGTCATAGCCCGTTTTGCTCAAGTACAAAGCCCGTATAGCTTCCTTGTAGTTGGCATCGAGCGAAAGTGAAAACGCTTTATTGAGGTGATCAGCCCAGCAAATTGTAGCTTCGTAGTACCCATCCTTATGGGCTCGATCATGAACAGTGAACTGATATTTAAGTCCTATCAGAGATTGTCTTGATATAGAAGCCCCAATATCTACTTGAGAGGCACGCTTTGTGCCACCATCCTCAGGAACCGTTGAAGAACTCCCACTTGGCTGCCCTAATCGCAGGTTGCCATACAGAGGGCAAATTTCAAGTGTTCTCCGCCCTTTCACCTGGGTGCATGACAAGTTTATACCTCTCTCGTGTTCACGCTGATAAAAAAAGTCTCTTAGAGCAGAGCTTTCACCAGGTATTATTCCCCTGCGCTGTTGATGCTGGACAATAAAATCAGGATTAGAAATGCCAATCAACAAAAACGCTGCCTCCAGCACCGAGGTCTTCCCGCAGTTATTCTTCCCGACAAACACATTGACCCGTTCAAGGCCACTTATCTCCAGAGACTGAATCCCCCGGAACCGTTCAATTTTCAGCGTCTTGAAAAAATGCTCGCTCATATTGGGCCTCGCAAGGGTTACACCACCTCAAATCTCACTTCCGCATCGTCCATCTGCAAGGCAACGTTCGTTTTCTGTCGGTCGTTTTTCGGGAACCGGCAGTCCAACTTCTGTTCCTTGGTCCAATGTCCTCTCTATTATCTAGCATGTTACCCAAGTTTGCCTTTTCCTCTCAAAGCCTTAAAGCACTCGGACGAGACGGTGTGACCGAGATAATCCAAGTATTCTTCCAGAAAACACAAATCTTCCTTGCCCTCAACAACAATGCAAATTTTCTCGTCCATCATCAGAGCCGTATGTCCGTACCTGAATCCAGTGCCTGACTCAACTGCTCGGAGGAATACCGGTACGCACGAGTCTTATCGTCTTTTGCAAATTTAACCACGTCATTCCAGTGTGATGAAGAATGGACATATCCCATCCACCGCGCTTGCCTCCTTCATCGTGCTGCAGCGGCATCATCACCCCCGCCGCGACGGTACCCCCCCGCGAGAATATCCCTGATGTCGCCAGGCGTGCGGGACACGGCACAGGCCCAGCGACCAAAGCCACCGTGAGCGTTGACCGCCCGAACCCACTCCTGCAGAAACCGGCGCTTGGTGTCGTCGAGATTCGTGTTCTCCCCCTTCACCTCCAGCACCAGATGCTCGCCAGACTTCATGCGGATCATGAAGTCAGGCCGGTATTTTTTCACGACGCCGTTGTAGAGGTAGAGAATGTCAAAACCCAAATGGTCGTTCTTGACCCAGGCATCAACATTGGGATGATGATCCAGTGCAAACGCCTCGGACGCCTCCCAGGTGCTGTCATACACGCAGCGGTTCATGTGCGAGCGTGTTGTCGATTCACACGGCTTGCCCGTGTACCAGAGCCGCGCATCGCCGGTGGAACGAATCGGACGATCCTTGTCAAAGACCGGCATGACACTCTCGTTGTTCTCACAACGAATCGCCTCCCACAGATGATTGACGATTTTACTCATGTTCAACATCAGCACCAGGCGGCGACGTAACTCGTCCTGGTTGAACAGCACAGGGATGATGGGAAGACGATCCGAACGGAGAACCCGCTCGGTTAACGCAACGACTTGCGCGATCAGATACGCCCGCCCCCCTTTCCAGGTCGGCTTCATCCGGTCGTAGACATCCCGCGCCGTCTCAAAGATGACTGTCTGCAGACGCGACTCCCGAGCCAGCTTTTCAAGGTCTATTTCCTTGATCTTTGTCACATCGGGTTTTCCATCAACGGCCGGCGCCAAATGCGCAATGCTGGGAGTGTGACTGGCATCAAGTGTCAGCAGCTCAACACGCTGCAAATCCAGGGACAGTCTGGAACGCCAAGCGTGCTCGATGCGCACCACATTGGGCCACTGGATTGCAAACGCCGCCTTGGCAGGATCCGGCTCGATGGCGATTTTCGGCGGGGTCGGCAGCACCTCACTGTCTCGACCGTCCCCGGGGTCGTGGGGCAGAAAATTGAAGGGCACGCCAAACACATTGACATATTCCGGTGCAAAAAGGCCGGTCGCCTCGTCAAGCTCGTAAGACGTGCGTCGCAAGCCCCGCCCCACTACCTGCTCGCACAACAACTGACTGGTGAACGCGCGCAGCCCCATAATGTGCGTGACGGTTCTGGCATCCCACCCTTCGGAAAGCATCCCGACGGAAATCACCTTCTGTATCTGTTCGCCAAGCCTGCCCTCCTTGCCCACGGTATCCACCTGTTCGCGTAACCGTTCCACCCGGTCCACCTTGGTCGTTTTGCGCGCCGTTTCCTCGGCAGCGTCATCGGTACTCCCGTCTGACACATTCACGTCGTCCCTCGCCTCGGCCTTGGCCAGCACGTCGGAATCAATGTGCAGAATACGATCCGGGTCGCACAGTTCATCAATGCGGATCCGCTTTCTCTCCAGTGCGTGTTTGACCCTGGCAGCGGTTTCCGTGCGGTTGGCAACGGTAATCATCACCGGCGGCGTCTTCAGGTGTCCATCCCGCCAGGCCCGCATGGTCTCCCGCCAGTCGTAGCCGAGCAGGACGTAGGCATTGACAATCAGGTCCGGCAGCGGTTGCTCGGCATCCGCCCTGCGATTCAAGTCATCCTTCACTTCGGGATCATTGTAGATATGATACAGGCGGGATTTGTACGTCTGGGCGTTCGGCAGTGCATCGTCCCGCACCACCACGCGGGGCGTCTTCACCAACCCGGATTCAATCGCATCACTCAAGCCGAAGTCGCTGATGATCCAGGGAAACAGTGCCTCCTCGGAGCCTCGGTACCCCGACGGCGCAAACGGCGTGGCCGAAAAATCATAGCACGCGAGAATGCCCCGGGTTTTGTGTATGCGGTCGAGACCGCCGATCCAGACGGTGGCTTCTTTGGCGCTGTCTTGCATGTCCCGTTGCCGGCTATAGTCCTCCTGCGTCTCAGGATTCACTCGCCAGGCGTGGTGGGCCTCGTCGTTAATCACCAGGATATTGCGGGCGCTGGCCATGTCGCCGAGCACGTCGCGCGTGTAGGCCTCATCACTCTTGGCACCGCATTTGACCACGCTTTTTTTCCTGTCGAGTTGTGTGTCGGTTTCCCAACTGAGGGCGTGCCAGTTGCGAATGCGCACGTGGCCCTGCCGCAGTTTGTCCATGAGATCGGGGGGCACAACATCAAAGGCCACCGTGTAGTAATTGCTGGGATCGGAAGGGTGCAGCACGGACAAGCGGTTTTTGACGGTCAGGCCGGGCGCGACAATGAAGACATGTTTCGCAAAGCGTGTATCCTGCGGCGATGCCACCTTGTTCAGAATGTGCCAGGCGATGACCATGGCCATCACGACGGTTTTGCCGGTGCCGGTGGCCATCTTCGCGCAGAGACGTCGGAACGCGCCCCCGTCCGGGGGAATATCAAGACCGGTTCTCCTGCTCGCCGGTGCTTCGGTCAACCAGATCAGCGTTTCAATGGCCTCCAGCTGGCAAAAGAAAAACCGCTGGCCGCTGCGTTCGTCAGGATCGCTCCAGTACCGCAACAACCGCCTGGTCATCCCGCTCACCCCGGGATACCCGTCCTTGCGCCAGGCATCCACCCGCGGGCGGATGGTGTTGACGAGAGGCAATTCCACAAACACACCTGGGTCTTCGCCCTGGCCTTTGTAACCTGGCGATGTCCTGAAATACCCCGCCCTCCGGCGTCCTGGTTGTTTGAGTAACTGCCCTGTCTCGGGACGATACAGCCAATGCGCCGTTGGCTCTTCGTAGGGGGAGTTGAGGATCAGGGACGTGGTGCCTGTCGTTTCCACAGCGTAACCTTGAAAGAGTCCTCGGTAGCCTCGAACGCGGGTTCCGAGTCGTTCTGCTCTCTCAGCAAAGGGATGACCTTGCGGCGGATGCCCATGCCGCGGTCGTCCATCAGTCCGTAATCGCGGAGTATGCGCACCATGGTGGTATTGCGGGGCACCCGCTGGCCCGCTTTGATTTTTTCGATGGTCATGCCGTTGGGCAGTGCGCCGGGGCTTTCGATTTCCATCCTGTCACTGTAGACGACCAGGCGAATATCGTTCTGTCTGGTCCAATCCCTGTGCGCAAACGCATTCACGATCAATTCCCTGATAGCCTCTTCTGGATAATCCCAGTGTCGGAGCCTGGTCATCCCCGTCAACCGCTCTTCGCTGATGTGCGGCTGCAAATAACTGAGCACACGATCCGGCAGTGACTGTTCAATGAACCGCCCCCTTTTCTGCTCACCCAGACCAACAAACGGGATATCCAACACCTCATCAAGACTGGCGTTGTAATCCATATCCGTTCCCGGGAAAACAAGCAGGCGGATCCCGGCCTGTGGCAGTCGGCGTCGCGGTTGCAAGGCAAACAACGCATAACCTGCACACGAGCAACAGACCTCAGTGTCCCCGTTTGCCTGTACCAGCAGGTCACGGTACAGCAGCGTCTGTTGCCAGTTCGCTATTTCGTCTTCACCAAAGATGCGCTGAAAATATTCCTTCAGGCTGCGCATATCCAGATCATCCATGCGACTGCCATGCACCGGCATCTTCTCCACAGAAACCAGCCCACTACTCGCGAACAGGCGTGTTAATTGTTCCCGCGTTGCCAGTTGGCAGGTGGTGTCGAACCGCAGGTAATAATCCAGCCTGTCGTCCCGCTTCACGGCATAGGGTTTGGCGGTGCCCATGGGCACAGCGACGACGGCAATCCGGCCATGATTGACCGTGACTTCTTCAAAATCGGGGATGATTGGCGGCGTGACATATCTCCCGATGACCGTGTCCATAAGCCATGCCTGCACATTGTCTCGTTGAAGACCGGACACCGTCCCATCGTCTTCCACGCCAAGGAAAATTTTCCCTCCGTTCATATTGGCAAACGACACGATTTCCCTTGCCAACTGTTCCGGGCGTACATCATCGCGTTTGAACTCATTTCGTGAGTTCTCCCCGTTCAACAGAGTCTCCCTGATCTCGACTTCACGCATCTTCAAACGCCGTCCTGTTGCCTGTGCCGTTCCGGCCAGGGAAGTAAAGCCCATGCGACGCTGGCACTGTGCAGGGGGAGTTGTTGAGGATGAGGCCGGTGGGGGATTCAGCGTTCATGGGGACGTCAATGAAACTGCTTCAATCTTTGCAGGGTTCGATTCAGACTCGGGGAATGCCGAGCGGCTTGTTGAGCATTCCAACATCGTCGCACAAAGTCACCAAGTCTTTCATTATAGTTAGGCCCTTGTTTGCTGGTTGCTGCTCGCGGAACAATATCTTTCCTCAACTTCCCGGAACAAGACTTCCGCGCCAAGCCAATCAGACATTCTTTTGGGTGTGGAATTTTGTCAGTGTCATGAGGAATTTTACTTTCGGGAATTGACAGGAATCTCGCAAAAGCATCACGGTGCGCCATCACCCAGGATTCAATTTCCATCACCGCGAAACGATAGATTAAATTCGCATTCACCGGACCGCGAATTAACCTGTGAATTTGGGATGGTGGGCAGTCTTTAATACTGTCCTGATCCGTGAGAACAAAATACGGAAAGCCTTGGCTGGCGTTGTTCAAGTCATTGATCTTTTTCTGTATTTCGGTCTTGTTATAGAACAGGCAGTGCTCAACTACGTACTGTTGACCAGATTGCCTGAGTAGCGCTTTGGCAACCTCTTCGCTAAGATGATCTTCAACGACCAATACAAGAGAAATCATCCGCCATTCATAAATGCCAAACCCAATTGATTGATGTCTTTCGGTCTTGTCTGCGGTATCACGACCTCACCCGCCGAAAAACCGGCTTCAAGCGACGACCGGATAGCCGCTATGTCCTTCGCAACTTTGACTTCGGTCCCCTCATTGCCGGGCAACAGTACCAGAACTTCACTCCCGTCAATTCCCCCGTCAGACAGTAACTCCGGGCTGTGCGTGCTAATCAGTATCTGGCGCTTGCGCTGACTTTGGACACGATAAATTAACGGAGACAATAACCTGACGACCCCAGTGTGAAGCGAAAGCTCCGGCTCTTCCAACAGCAGTAACGAGTCACTCTCCATAATCGACCACAGAAAACCGATTAAGCGCAGTGTCCCATCAGAAAACTGGTCTTCCCTTTGCCAACCAGCATGAGGACGCCAGTGAGAACACAAGGCCTTCAGATGAGGTCTTCCCGTTATCCCATCACGCTCAAAGTCAATCTGGCTCAATTTCGGAACTGCCGTTTGAATGACTTTCTCTATTCGAGACAGGCGGGATTTTCGCGACTTCGTTGAGGTCTCAGCCACCTTGACCAAGAACCCCTGTCCAAACGGATCGTCTTTGAGTAACCTGCCCTGGAAGCTATCGGCATAGCGCAGAAGCTGGGGCACCAGGTGGAGGTAAGTCGTTTTAGCCAGATAGTGAGCAATATCCCGAAACCGCTGATTGCTGTTAGTCTGTTCAAGAAACGTCTGTTTCAAACGCTCCTTATCTTCCCTGTCCGCATTATCTGGACGATCAATTATCGGCTCGCCTGCACTATCCCAGACTTTCTCGTACGACAGAACGGGTTGGCGATGTCCCCGTGTTTCCTGTGTAATGCCAATGCCATATCGCCATTTCGCAGAATCATGCACAGAATCGGCGATAGAAATCGCAATCTCGACTTTCGGATCCCGCCGGGCGCTCAGGCAGCGAATTTTAGATAGCCCCCCTCGATCCTCAATGGCCTTTTGCAACCCCCCTCCTCGCGGGTTTGCAATATCACGCAAGAAACGGAACGCATCCAGCAAGTTCGATTTTCCAGAAGCGTTGGGGCCAACGATAAACTGTCGCTCCTGCAACTCCACATCAACGCGAGTGAAATTACGCCAGTTCTTCAATGTCACATGACTGATTTTCATGATCCCGCTCTGAAAATCGTGATGCGGTGATGGAGATCAGGTGGGGACTTTGCCTGCCGTTTCCACAGCGTAACCGTGAACGCGGGTCCCGAGTCAGGGTGAGTTGATGATGCGACAGCCCGGCTTTGGGAAATTCATGCGTTCTCAAACCCCGAAGTGATCGGCGATGGCATCGAGTTTTTCTTTCACTTCGGGGTGAATCTCATTCGGACGCATGCTCTCCGCAATTTGATAATACTCCATCTTCCCTGTTTCCAAAGAGGCCGCAGAAAAAACTTCGGGAAGAATGCTTTTGGTCGCGGGTGTTCTCTGCATGTAATTGCTGTGACCGCCCGGATCCTCCATCACGTCAATTGGCAACACACGTTGTAACGCATTTCTCGCGGCCGATGCGAAGAAGGGGCCTGCTTTTTCCCCAACAAAACGTTCCAGCACTCTGGGATGGACAAGATAGTTCTCTATCTCACAGCACTGCCAGCGAAGCTCCTTCAGCTCCGCCTTGCGAGCCTTGACATCGTTAGTGTCCCCATCAAGCAATATCACGCCAGCCATGTGGGGATGGACTGCACGCAGCGCAAAAAAATGATCTTCTGCGGCTTTGGGATCGCGAGCCTTCACAGGATGGTAGTACGGGTCAGAGAACCACGTCAGTAAACGATGATCCAGGACGTTCGCCCAGGCACGAAGAATGCTGAAATCGCTGTGATTCTCCACATATAACACTGTCCCGTGCTCCCCAAGAGCAAGGTCCTTTGACGTGAGACGTTTCAGTGCCTCCCGCACCGCATCCCGTTGTGCATTCCTGACCAACAAATGTGGCTTGCCAATAAAAGAAACGATTTTATTCGGATCGGTGTTATCGATCACAACCTCTGAGTGAGTCGCCACAACCATTTGGCAACGCCTTTTCGAGGCAATCCTGCGCAAATGATCGTAAATTTGCTTCTGCAAACTCACGTGCAGATGAGCGTCCGGCTCATCAATCAACACAACGGTTGACGGCCGGGCGTAGAAAAACGCCAGGAGCAGGAGCGTTTGCAGAAATCCACTACCGGCATTGGCGATGTCCAGCCGGGGATACCCCCCGAACCCTTGCCCCTTGGGGATTCCCGGGAGATATTCACACACAATAAAGGGGAGACCTTCATATTGAGGTTTGAGAAGACGATACTGGAACAGTTTTTCCACATCAGCAGACAGGGCTTTCCATGCGGTGGCCGTCCGGGAAGTCTCCGCCAGCAGATTCCTGATAATGTCTCCTGGCTTCCCCTGGCCAATGAGCCATTCCTGGTATTCACGCGTGTGGACCTTTTCCTCTATCTCGATGCCTGAGAAGGCAGGGATATACACCACCCCGCTTACGGCTGGCGATGTATTCGGATCCTTTGGGTTCGCATAAATTAATTCAGAGCCGGCATGGTGAAATTCCATGGTGTGATCCCAGGATTTCCCTTTCTCGGTCTTGCCTTCCACTGTGATTTCCATAATGCGGGGAGCACCTGCCTCTTTCCCCTCTTCCTCGTCTCTTCTCAGGGCAGTCAAGGTATCAGTCCACAGCAGTTTGAATGCCTGGACAGGCACAGCAAGGAATTCCTTGCGGGTTAATGGAACCTTTGGCTTCGGCTTAGCCGACGATGTCTTCTTTCGCTTCTCCCATTCTCGAAAAGCAAAATGCCATGTGGCTATGGCCTGCAGGAGTGTGGTTTTCCCGGCATTATTCCGGCCAGCCAGCACGACAACATCCTTCAGCTCAAACGTGTGATTCTCAAACTGCTTGAAGTACCTTAACCGCACCTTTTCAATCATTGGCGACGTGCCCTGTCACATTCAGTGGTTCTCATGTTCAAAACGGCCTTCAACGGCAGCGACTCCCCCCCGCGGCAGGCCTCTATCAAATCTTCGTCTGGTTCCGCCTTCAGGCTTTCGGTCGGCTTTGACCAGCCCTGGAACGATAATAACTCCGCATCGCAACAGGAAACTGGTTCCAGACCTTGCCGTCCAGGGTTCGCCCTGTTCGCTTCTTGAAAACGCCTCCCCACTGCTTGAAAAAGAACGGGATGTTTTGCTCGACACACCTGTCCCGAATTTCCCTCACCCATTCAACGCGCACAGGCCTTGCGCCCGGGCCGGATTCCCCACCAGCGATAACCCAGTCAATACCGTCAAGGTCGAGATCGGGCAACGGCCCCAGCAGCGGCTCGCAAGACAGGAATTTAACACAGGCATCCGTGTGTTTGAGAGCGTCCAGTCGAGACAGCCATTGCGTTGACTCAATGCTGGTTCCCATCCAGATGTTTGGCGTCCATCGCAGTTTATTGTTGAGGGTTGCCACACGCAACGGGCGTTTGGTCAGCACCTGGAAAATGTGTTGCTGCGCCTGATTCATGGTTTGGAATACGGAACGGATGAAGGCCGTCGGCACATCTTTGTGAAACAAATCGCTCATGGAATTGACGAAAACCATTCTTGGCTTTTTCCATTGTAGCGGCTCGTGCAGTACGTCCTTATGCACAGTCAGGCGAAATCCATGTTCATATTTCCCGACGCCAGCGGCTTGTAAACGCAGGGACATGCGCTCCGCATAACAATGCTGACAGCCCTGGCTGATTTTTGTGCAACCGGTTACCGGGTTCCACGTGGAATCCGTCCATTCGATTTTGGAAAGGTGGACCACGGGTTTCTCCGGTTTCCTAAGAGGTGCAATGCAATGTTGTGGGCAAGCACTGTTCAGTTTCTCCTGGTCATCCACGATTATTTGGTGGAGGATTTGATCCGGGTGATTCTCATGATGCCACCACTCGGGTTTCTGCGTGAGCAGGTATGCGATCCCCTGATTGTAATTATCAGTCCACAGCAATTTGAATGCATGGACAGGAACAGAACTCCGCCCGCAGGCCTTTGGGAAGTCCAAGATGAAATGGGTGGTCCCAGGCTCAGATATGACTTGCACCCGTTACTCCGACTGGTTGCCTGATTCTGTTTTTCACCGTCTGGTAGAGATCGATATTTTCCTGTTCAGCAATCTCCAAAGTAACTGCCAGGCCATATGGAATATCAGCGTCAAGGGTACCAGCATCAGCGGCACATTCAACAAAAAGTGCCAGAGTATCCCCTGGCAAGCTCGTCTTGTTTATTTGAAAAATTTCATGCTGGACAGTGCCTTTGCGCACTTGCTGCCAGTCAGATTCCCGCCTGCGATGTCCTCTCAGCCCATCTCCCTCAAAAAACAGCTTGGCCCGACGTTTTCCGATGTGAAAAGGATTAATCGGGGAAAACCAGGCAAGGGTAATGGTCAATCGGAGATAGTCCTGAATGGAGCTGCCCTCTGGCAAAGGAAAGTTGAAGCGATGCCGTTCTCCCTTTTGTATTCTGCCCCAACCAACGGCAGTAGCTCTGGTCCTGGTACACTTCAGCACTTTTTCAACGTTCATGTTTCCATATCCAAGATACCGGGAACGGTATCGCTTTGTTATGGGGTGCCCCGATTCTTTCAAGAAATCATCATATACGTCTACATTTTCTCCCTGTGAAGCACTATGAACCAGCAACGTCTTAATCAACACCGCATCGAAATCTGAAGGTAGTGTGCCTCCCCTGATTTCCTCCAGCATTTCGAAAACATGGCCGGCACCATGGCTGGCAATAGCAGCCGCGTGGCTTGTCCCCGCACCGTAAGCGTAAGCGGACGGCCCAAGCCTTTCGGACGCGGTACTCGGACAAGCCACTTTCACGCCAGGTCGCTGATGGGTGATTACCGGGGAAAGAGTCTTGGCATTGCGAGGGCTTTTCTCGTACAAAAGCCTGCCCCCACAAACAAAGACATCAGGCTTAATGCTCCCGCGATAACCCGGCCCAATACGACTGTAAGGAGCCGGCATGTTCATATTATTTACCGGGTCAAAAACGTTAATAGAGCCACCCAGTCCATCAGAAGAATCGCTTTGTAATGCCCCTACCGTCAACGCGTTCATAGATTCGGACGGGGAAAGCAACCGGTGGTTACGCTGGTCTGTGTGTATTCCCAACACAACGTGCCGTCTCATTTCATCGGGACGCGAAAGACTATGAACATCCTGATCCAGCGGAATGTCACCGTGATAGTTACCTGCACTGACAATGAACAACACCCAGTACTTGAATGAAAGCCAGTCTAACACTCGTGCCCAAGGGGACATCTCATGGAGATATTGCTGGTCGTAATTGCCGAGCGAAAGATTAATCACTTTAATATTGGATCCGGTCGAGGTCGAGTCTTCAAACATTTCCCTGACCGCCCGTTCTATGATGTCTTCCTGAAAACAATCAGAAGGTATCTGTTCCTTATTTAGATGCCATTTCATCACCGGCCGGGCATAGATGGGACGGGTCAAAGACCTTGTTTCGGCTCGTGGCCGGCTCCAATCATCATGACACATCAAAGACGCCATAGCCGTGCCATGTTTCTGCTGTGGGGGATCATAGGTAGCACTGCACCCGTCTGGATCATAAAACCTAATACGACCGTCCAGAAGACGATGCCGCAAAAGCGGGACGCCGTCCAGAAGAGCCAGGACCGGAGGTTTATCTTCAACAGGAGCAATGGTCTTGTCTGTCAGATATTCAGACGGCTCCTCTGCAGTGTCTACTTCTATTTGTTGCCCGACAGGGCGCACATACCGGACTGCCTCACTACGAAAGAGAGGAAGAAGATTGTCAGCTGGATCCGGTGAATCCCAATCATGCTCTATGACGCTACTGATGCGTCCAACAGGCAACGTTACTTTCAGCGCATGAAAAGCGATTCCTTTAATGCAGACAGACCGAACCACCTTGCCCCCTGCGGCTTCAACCATATGCGTGATTTCTTGTAAAGCCGCATCCCGCTTGCTTTCATCTTCCCGATAATGTAGCTCGATTTCAAAAGCTACCTCAGAACTGGTTCCCTTTTTGCTTTTATAATCCTCCTCCCATTTTTTCAGGATATTCGTATCTCTTAGCCGATCCCGCACGCCCCAACGACGCAGGGTAAGAAGATATTGAAACATCGTCTTAAAAACTCCGAACCCGTGCTCAAGTTTCTCCCCTTTCTCATATTTTCTCCAAAGCCCAAGCAGTCTATCCGTCGCTTGTTTATTGCTGGACAAAAGAAAGAAACGTCCCCCTTTGATTTTTTTGGCTGTCTTTTCATCATAAAGGTCGTGCAATTCAATATCGTCCACTTCCATTTCGGCCAGCCATTCCAGACCAGGAATTCTACTAACGGCCTTTTGCAATTTTCCTATTTCTTTGGAGGTTTCCATAACCAGCACCCGCTCCACATCCCCAGGCTCATCCGACACAAACGCGTCCCGAACCGCTTCAAATTGCAGTTCTATCCTCTCCGCCTGCCCTTTCAAGTTTGTCGGAAGCGGCACCTTAGAGGATCCAGACGGCTTCTTTGGCCGGGGCACCGGCTCTGGCTGAGGGAATATCATAACAGGACGATCCGGCATGAGCTTTACTCCCTGGAGGCCGCTTTGGATGTGATTTTCAGTTGCTCACGCCACTGTGCAATGCGGTTTTTCGTTATCCTTTGGGCGTTGTCCGCCTGTCTGGAGAGAACAGCCTGGCGATACACATCGCGACAAAAATCTTCCACCGCGGAAAAAGAATCAAACGCAAGTTTGTCGGCAATGGTGCTCGCCGACAAACCAAACCGTAGAGAGGTATGCCTTTCGTAGTCCTGAATGAATTCCGCAACCTGCTTTTTCGTAGGGCGCGGCATCTCAAGACGGACCTGAAAACGACGCCACACGGCCGAATCCAGCAACTGCGCATGATTGCTGGCGACCACCACCACCGCGTAACTGGGCAGCGCATCAATTTGTAGAAGCAAAGAACTGACGACCCGTTTTATTTCACCAGTCTCATGCTTGTCCCCCCGCTCCTTCCCGATGACATCAAATTCATCGAAAAAAAGAACGCACCGCTGCTGACGAACATGTTCAAATATTTTCTGGAGCCGGGAAGCTGTTTCCCCCAGGAAGCTACCGATTAACCCTTCGTAACGGACGATCAGCAGAGGCACCATCAACTCATAGGCCAAAGCCTCCGCCAGAGAGGTTTTCCCATTGCCGGGCGGCCCTATAATCATGAGCCGATTGCGGGGCATGAGACCGTGACTCTTGAGGAGATCGGCTCGCAGTTGCTCTTGAGCAACATCCCGAATCACAGCCAGGTTATGCTCGCTTATAACGATGTCAGAAAGCCGACGTTCGGGCACCCGATGATACAGAAGATGGGCAATGCCACTGTCCAGAACACGGCCCGGATACTGTGACCTGGAACCGTTCTCCCGCATGACCAGCGCGAGACGGTCGGCAAGAACATGATGCTTATTCTCACGTTCTTCGGCGATGATGCCTTCAGCTGCCTGGAGAAAGGCGGTTTGATCCCCTTTACTGCCGGCTTTTATCAGGCTGACAAGCAAATCCGCTCTAGCCACCGTTCTACCTCCAAACCCAAAACCCGAAATCTGTCAACCCTGCGGGTATGCACACTCCCACCACAAAACGGCGACTTCGCCCTGCACCAAACGGCAACGGCTCCCCATAATACTGCTTGTTATTCCCGTCAATCAAAACCAAAATTTGAGCGAGTTTTGCCCATGGCCCCAGGTGAAACACCTGTTGAGGATACAAACGCTGACCCCAGCGGACAGCAAGGTTTCAAACCCCGCCGACTGCCGCTTGCGGTAATAAAGTCCGCGCTACTTCAATGCCTTGTATGGGAAATTGAGGATCAGGCGGGAGATGGACTGAGAGTTGGGTTCACGTGGGTCGGGCTTATCATTAAAGTTGATCAATTTATCAGTTCCCCAATAGAGACAATTGTTCTTCTCAACGTTTTTATCTCTATGCCCTCATGTTGATCTCTAGAAACTTCTGGTTCGCCTGCTCGGTAGGTCGGGTTTTTATCTAATGGATTCTCAGCAATCAGAACATATTTCGGAACATACTTTACCGAAACGTCCGGGGCAATCTTACATTTACATTCAATTTTGCAGACCGAGCAAAGATAATCCCAGAGGGCCAATGAACGCCTCAGTTGCTCTTTGCCCCTTTTTGGTACCTCCCTCCCCAAGGTTCTTTTCATCTCAACAAATATGACACAGTTGTTCCCACCTGATTGCACAATAATCAGATAGTCACAGATTAGTCCGTACCCTCCTTTCAAAGACAAAGGTTTCCTTGCACCTTGAGTATTTATGCACATTGCCCAAACAAGGGCACCGGTCCTGCTGATGCGAACCTTCATGCCGTTTTGCTTTTCCTCCAACTCAAGATCTTGAGATTGCTCGCTCGTACAGATATTAGGGTCCAGAACCTTTTTCAGACAGTCCACGAGCTCCATTTTTATTCTTCCTCCATATCGTCCAGCCTGGCGTCAAGTTCGTTTGACACCTTATTGATGGCATTAATCGTCTCATCAAAAACCGGCATATAGACTCCGAATTTATCGACTCGACAACGAGTCAACCGCCCATCCTCGGCTACATAGCCCCGCAGGGATTCCGGGCGTAAGAACTCACGCTTGTCGTATTCATGGTCTTCAAGAAATTTCTCTTTGCCCTCAAATTCACTGCTCAACATCACAAGATTGTTGATTTCTTTGAGGACATAGTCGCTATGGGTCGTGATGAGCACCTTAATGCCAGCGTGAACAAAGTGGGCCAACATGCGGGCTAATCTGATCTGGTTTCTGGTGTCCAGGTGGCTTTCTGGTTCATCAATGATGAGCAAGTGATTCTTTTTTTCTTTGTAGCGCAGGTAGAAGTAGAGGTCTGACAAGCCACGTGCTGAAGACGAAGCCAAGTGCAACGGGATATCAAAATGACCATCTTCGCGTGAGCTGGACACGAAGCGGATTTCATTTTCATCGATTTTGTAATATCCCTCCACGATGTTCTCCACATCACCTTCCAGCTTTGCCTCCTGCATGGGGCCTTTTCCCTGGGTCAACTCGTATAAGGATCGCGTGTAGTCGATATTATGTTTGATCGGCAAAGCATAACGGCTCGCATGTCTATCCAGGAACATATACGGAGAAAAGCTGTCTCTACCTTTATCGGTGCCCATATTCTGGAGAATTTCGACCAATCTGTTTTTTGTGAAATCAAGCTCCTTATAAAACAAAGAAATACCAAAGCGTTCGGCTGAAATAATAAACGGGGTGGGGAGCCACCCCCCCAACAAGAACCGCATATAGCCGAACGTGACTAACCAATCCATAGGGATGTCACGCAAAGATTCTTTCTCCAACAGCTTTGTGAGAAAAACCAAATTCTCCCCATCATATTTGACCGAAATGTTTTTCTCCCACAAAGTAGGATTCACGAAATCACCAACGCCAAAATCACTATCATCAAGAGTAACGTTGATAGACGATCCTTGGAAATTGTCAGGCGACGAGCTGAATACATAAGCAATCTCCTCTCCAGAAAATTGTCTTGCTAACACGGAAAACACTGAATTGCGTTCTTTATTAAGTGCATCGAGATCTATTTGCTCTGTATACCGTCCATCCTCCTTCAATCTCTTGCCCACTTGCTCGATATCGATAGACTGAAAGAGAGCTTTTCTCTCGGCTTGGCTATCCAGAAATACGTGCACATACCCAGTAACCATGTCCTCCCATCCCTTCAAAAACCCATAAAGGGTATAAACCAAATACGTCTTGCCGGTGTTATTCCGGCCAGCGATGATCGTTAAATCCCCGAGCTCCAGATCGGCCTTGTTTATCGGGCCGATGTTTTCAAAATGAAATTTCATCGCTAAACCTCCAGAATCTTCAAACTCTCCACCCCTCGATCATCGACAATCTTCACCGCTACCCGCTTGTGCTCACCGGCCTCAAACGGCAACGACTCCACCCCCCGATAGGCCTCTATCAAATCGTTGTCTATTTCCGCCTTCAGGCTTTTGGCCAGCTTTGACCAGCCTTTGTCAGCCTCTGCCATGGGGAAGAACACCTGCTTCGGATACAAACTCCTCCCGTCGTAGTCAGGGTCCAGCATCCACATGGCGATTCGATCCCGGTTCCGCTTGCGATCGCCGGACTCCTGCTTCCCGCTTTCGGAGGCTTCGCCGGATATCAACTCCCCGCTTCGGGTGTCGAAATAGTCAAACCCGCGCACGACCACCTGCCACTTGCCGGCGTGCTCACCCTTGCGGATTTGACGCAACTCCACATCCGGCTGGCCAACGAGCCAGAAAGTATCGCTGTTGCGCTGCTTCTTGCGTAAATCCTCGTTCTGCAGGTCGGCGTTCATTTGCACCTTGCGCAAGGTCATGCCGGCCTTGTCCGGCGACAACTCGTCGATGTCTTTTGCCGCTTCCGGGTCAAACTGAAACGCAGCAAAAATCAACATGTCAGGCTTCGGCGCCAGGGTGCGGGCCTCTTCCCATGCCCGCTCCACCTGCCGCTGCTCCAGGGGGGCATGCTCAGGGCCAAAACAGACGACGGCGCGCTGAGGTTCGTATGCGGTGGATGACTCGGCCACTGTGCCCTCGCCGGCGGCGGGGCGGGTTTCGGCGTCAGCGTGGAGGTAACGGCCGGGAAATAACTCCACCCGCGCAAACGAGATTCGCTGGTTGCCTTTTTCGCGTATGCCGGATTTTTCCAGTTCATCGCACCACTCTTTCTGACGCAGGGTTTCGCCGGAACGCGCGATGGAATTGTCGGCAGGCACGGGATCGGCGTCAGGTTCGTCGAGAAGGTCGGTGATGGATTTGACCGTCGGTGCTGGAACAGCCTCCACGGTGAAGGGGCCAGTGACGCGGGCTTTGGCCGTGTCTTGTCTCGGCTGGTCGTACAGGGTTTCCGTGGCCGGCGGTTCGTTGTTGGCGATGCTTTTCAAGGTAATGTGCGGCACGGTTTGATATTCAAAGCCGCTGCCGACTCCCTCGTCCGGGTGTGCCAGTTTGTAATAAGCGAACACCGACGTCATCAACCGTTGCTTGGCCAAGGTGACGGCCACGCGCGAAGTGTCGCTGGTAATCCATCGGCGGCCCCATTGCTCTGCGACATATGCGGTGGTGCCACTGCCGCAGGTCGGGTCAAGAACGAGGTCACCCGGGTCGGTGGTCATGAGAATGCAGCGTTGAACAACTTTCTCTTGAGTTTGGACAACGTAGAGAAGATTCGACACGGCAGCCGTATCGTTCCAAATGTTGTCAATCACTTGACAAGGAAAATCGTCATAATGTTGCTTATACCGTGGAATGCTCCCTGTATCATACAGGCGGTTCGATGCAATGAGCCTATTCATTCCCGCTTTGGTAGTCCTCCAACTTTTCTTTTGGGATTTGATAATTCTCCCACCAAACTCAAAATCATAAGTGCACGAAGCGGTGTAGCCAGAAGATTTCAAATCCGCTAGCGCGAAATACTTGATGTCTTGAGACGAAATCTCCTCTTTGGTGATTTTTTTAATGGGTTTTATCGTTCCATCCTTGAATTCCCCATATGCAAACCAAGAGGCTTCACTGTCCTTTTCGGTATAGATCTGCCTGTATTTGATCGCCGGCTTATTCTTTGCATACCACACAAGAATGTCGTGAACCCTGGGCAAGTCGCCGAATCCCAACGCAGATGTCTTTCGAAAAGAAATCTGCCTCACAAAATTCCCCACCCCAAAAACCTCATCCATCAAACACCGCACCAAATGCACATTCTCATCCGAAATCTGCACAAAGCACGAGCCGCTTTCGCTCAGCAGCTCCCGTGCCAGCAAGAGACGGTCGCGCAGATAAGAGAGATACGAATGAATCCCCAACTCCCAAGTGTCGCGGAACGCGCGGATCATCTCCGGTTCCCGGGTTAAATCTTCGTCCTTCCCATCCTGCACATCGCGCTTGTTGACGAAAGGCTGAAAGTTACTGCCGTATTTGATGCCGTAAGGCGGGTCCATATACACGCACTGCACCTTGCCTGCCATGCCTTCTTTTTCCAGCAGCGAGTTCATCACCAGCAGACTGTCGCCGGCTATCAGGCGATTGCTCCAGTTGTGACGGTGTTTGTAAAACTCCACCGCCTCGCGCAGCGGCGGGTTTTCTTCGGGTGAAGCGAAAAGCGGCAGTTGGGGGCTGGTGCCGTTGGTCTTCCGGACTGCTTCAATAATCGTGCGCGACTCGATGCGCTCGTGCACATGCAGCGATACCGTCGGAACTTCAAACGAGGTGCGCTCCGCCTTCCCGGCCCACTGCAACGCGGGGGCAATGTTCGGATCATAGGCCCAGGTTTTCTTTTTGCCGGCGTCGGGGTCGGTCCGCCGCGTCACCAGACCCACGGGCGGGTTGTTGGCACGTTGCCTGCCCTTGTGCGCGTAGGATTCAATCGGCCGTTTGTCTGTCTTGCCCGCCTTCGTCTTCCGGGTCTTTCCGTTTGCCACGCTGTCCTCCGTCTGTATGGGTTGGCCCGTGCTCCATCCCGCCTGCTACCCGTCCATGCCGGCAGGCACGACCGGTGTCAGGGTTGCGGAACTGTTTGGAGCGTCGCGAGCACAGGGTCGCCGGTGAGGTGTTGGATGAGCTGGGTGACGCTCGCCTCCGTCATGGCCATCCAGGGAGCGGGATACAGGCCCACCCAGAAGACGAGCACGGCCAGCGGGACGAGGGTGACCATTTCCCGCAGGCCTGCATCCTGAAGCCGCGAGGCCGCGGCTGTCTGTGGCTGGCCCAGAACCACGCGCTGCACCATCCAGATCATGTACACGGCCGCCAGAACCACGCCGCCCATGGCCGGGAGCACGACGGCCAGATGGTCGTCCGCTGCCCCCACGAGCACCAGAAACTCGCCGACAAAGGTGGACGTGCCAGGCAAGCCGAAGGAGGCAATGACGAAGAGCAGCCACAGCGCCGTGAACCGAGGCATGGTCAGGTGCAGGCCGCCATAGTCGCGGATGGCCCGACTGTGCGTGCGGTCATAGAGCTGCCCGACGGCCAGAAACAGGCCCCCCATGGTCACGCCATGATTGAACATCTGGAGAATCGCCCCCTGCAGACCCTGACTGTTGAAGACAAACACGCCCAGAATCACAAACCCCATGTGGGAGATGGACGAATAGGCAATGAGGGTTTTGAGATCGGACTGCGCCAGCGCCAGCGCGCCCGCGTACAGGATGGAGAGCACGGCCCACCAGATGATGATCGGGGCAAACGTGGCGGCGGCATCGGGGAACATCGACAGGCAAAAACGCAACAGGCCATAGCCTCCCATTTTCAACAGGATGCCGGTCAACAGCGCACTGCCGGCGGCGGGCGCTTCGGCATAGGCCTCCGGGATCCAGCTGTGAAAGGGCGGCAGCGGCAGCTTAATGGCCAGGGCCAGAAAGAAGGCGGCGAAAAACCAGATCTGTGTGGAGGAGGAGTAGGACTGACCGGCCAGCGCGAGCATGTCGAACGTCTGCCCGCCTTCCAGATATAACCCCAGAATGGCAATGAGCAGCAGCAGCCCCCCCGTCAGGTTGTACAGGACAAATTTCAGCCCGGCCGCAAAGCGGCCCGGACCGCCCCAGAGCATGATCAGGAAATACGTGGGAATCGTGATCGTCTCCCACACCATGAAGAAGAGAAAGAGATCCAACGCGCTGAAGACCAGCAGCATGGCCCCTTCCACGAACAGGATGAGCCGCAGGAAGGCTTTGGGTCTGGTGGGGATCGACCGCCAGGAACCGACGATGCACATGGGGCACAGGAGCACCGTCAGCAGCACCAGCAGGATGCTGATGCCGTCGACGCCCACGGCATACTGAATATGGAAGGTGGGCAGCTGTGACGTCCGATCGACAAACTGCATGCCCGGGTTGGCGAAATCAAACCCGGCCCAGAGCACGATCGCGAACACCACATCCAGCAGGGACGCCACGAGGGCCGTCCGATACATCCACTCCCGATCCCGTACGAATGCCAGGGCCACGATTCCGAGAAACGGGGTGGCGATCATCCAACTGAGCAGATGGTCGGTCAAGAGATCAGTCATGGTACAGCCCAGGCGCCACGGTGGCCCGCCCGCCCCTGGATTCCTGCCCCTGGTCAAAGTATGCCCCTGGCTTTGACCAGGGGCCAGGGGCAGGCTTTCGCAGGAATGCATGCCCCTGGCGCCCCGGGCGACCAGGGGACGGCGGGAAAGCAAAAAGAGGGAGCGCCAGGGCACCAATCGATGGAACAGGCTGCTGACAGGGCATGGCCATCACAGGGCACTCAGGGCGCAAACCAGTAGAACAGCCCTACGGCAATAATTAACCAGAAGATCATGACAAGTACATGGTGCTGAATCGTCTGCGGCGAGATGGCCCGCGCCATCCGGGCTGTGTCCTCGGTCATCTGTGGATCTGGTTCGACGAGCGTGCCGAATCCGCACAGTTCGATCCCACGCCGGAGCCACCGGCCCCGACCGATCGCGGGCACTTCCGCACCACCCGGGACACGATCAAGGTTTCTGACATCCACCACCCGCGCCAACCACTGGCCCGCGACGATGAAGGCCCCACCCACACAGGTGATCGAGCGATCAATGCCGCCACGATCAACCGTCTGCCACAGCCATCTGGTCGCCCGCAACACGGGTTCCACGATGTACATGTCATAGACGACCTCAAAGTACGCCTTGTTCAGGAAGAACACATACAACCGCCGGCTCCACTCCGATGGCCCCGGCGCCCCCCATCCGGGGTTGAGATGCCGCGCGTAGGCAACGCCCCAGCCGCACACAGCCACCCCCAGCGGCACCAGTATCCACACCGAAAGCCCCCACGAGATTGCCGCAGGGGGTGCGGCGTCGGTGGCCGCCAGGGTCGCGCCGGGCGGGGCAAGAGCCGGGGCCAGAAACTGTGCGAACCACGTCCACACCAGCATCAACAGTCCACTCGCCACCACCACTCCCGACACCACCAGCAGCAGATGGAACGGGGAAAAGACCCGCGGGTGCACGCGAACAGGGGCACCGGCGGGACTGTCCACGGTGGGGCCGTGTTGAAAGAACATGAGCACCCCGCGCACGACCGCCATGGCCGTCACAAACACCGTGGACAAACCCACGACCCAGAAGGCGAGGGATGCCGAGGCCACAGGCAGGACCGTCCACAACTGCTCATACGGGCCGGCGAAAATCACGCAGGGCGGAATGCAGGCCAGCGTCAGGGCACCAATGCACAGGCTCCGCGGTGGGCTCCCCTCACCCCGGCCCTCTCCCAAGGGGGGAGGGAGCGTCTGGGGTTCATGGGCGCGGGCGGTGTACAGGGTGTTCCCTGTCGACAGGAACAAAAACCCTTTCAGGCAGCCATGGGCCAGTAAATGGAAGATCGCCGCGGCGAAGGCACCCAGGCCACAGGCCATGACCATGAAGCCAAGCTGGCTCATGGTGGAATAGGCCAGGATTTTTTTGATGTCGGTCTGCGTGAGGGACACCACGCCAGCATACAACGCGGTGACGCCGCCGATGATGGCGATGATGGTCATCGCCACGGGCGAGAGCACCACCAGCGGGCTTAAGCGAACCAGCAGAAAGGGGCCGGCATTGACCATGGTGGCGGCATGAATCAGCGCGGATATGGGCGTCGGGGCTTCCATCGCAGACGGTAGCCAGACGTGGAACGGCAGCTGTGCCGATTTTCCCACGGCGCCCACGAACACGCTGAGCGCGATCAGCGTCACGGTCTGGATGGGCCAGTTCAGACCCGCCCACCCCAGGAGGTTGATGGTCTGGCCGCTCATCTCCCCCGCCCGGGCCAGAATGTCCGGGATTTCAAGCGTCCCGAATGTGACAAAGGTCAGAATCACGCCGAACCCCAGCCCGACATCCGCCACGGCATTCATCAGGAAGGCCTGGGTTGCGGCCCGACAGGCGGCCTTGCGCTCCCCCCAGTGGGCGATCAGTAGATAGGAGCAGAGACCCATGATTTCCCAGACGATGTACAGCAGCAACAGGTTCCGGCTCATGACCAGCATGATCATCGAAAACGTGAACAGGGCCATCAGGGCAAAGAACCGGCTGTGGTGCGGGTCCCCGATCATGTACCGGGCGGAATACACTTGCACGATGCCACTCACTCCCGTGACCAGCAGCAGGAGCAGCACGGTGAGGGAGTCAAGATACAGACCAAGCTCCACGACCAGGCTGCCGGATTGCATGAACTTGTAGAGTGAGATGGAGATGGGGCCGTGGGTGGCGACCTCGACCAGGGCACCGATTGAGAACCCGAACGGCAGCCAGATGGCGGGAATCGCCACGCGGTGGCTGGTTTCGCCCCACTGCCTGCCACCCAAGGCCAGGAGGAGAAAGGCCGCCAAGGGGAGCAACGGGATCAGTGCATACAGGGACATGGTCTCTCCTGGATTCCTGCGTGCGCAGGAATGACGAACGTGTTACAACCCGGGCGGCACCGCCACGGTGCGCAAAAACCCGATAATGGGGTCGCTGCTCAACCCCAACAGGATGATGGCGGCAGACACCGTCCCCACGCTCACTTTCAACGCGACCGGCAGGTCGAGCGGAGGGGCGGCGGACGCCTGCCCCTGGGTTTGACCAGGGGACGGACGACCGCTGTGAAATACCCGTTCCAGAATCCTGACCCAGTAGGCCAGCGTCAACAACGTCGCCACCACTACGGCCCCGACGGACAGATAATTCCGGGCTTCCAGCGCGCCGAGAATGATGTACCATTTGCCAAAAAAGCCGCCCGTGGGGGGAAAGCCGACCATGGCCATGGCCATCACGACGAGCGCGCCGGTCATCCATGGCGTATAGCCCCGCACCCGCCTTACATCGTCAAGTGTGCGCACGCCATACCGCACACAGGCCACACCAGCCAGGAAAAACAGCGCAGCCTGCAGGACCGCATCGTTAATCAGATAAAACACGCCTCCGGCAAAACCCGTGCGATTGCCCAGGCTGACGCCGATGAGGATCAGGCCAATATGCGAAATGCCTCCGTAGGCGAATATGCGTTTGAGTTCGGATTGCGTCAGGGCCAGCACCGCCCCCACCACCGCCGCGACGGAGCCGACCTCTTCGAGTAGAAAGAGGACCGGCACGTGATCAATCTCCGCGTTGGCCCCCACCACCCAAAACATGATGCGAACCCATGCGATCAGGGCCACCTTGGTGGACAGTGAGGCGAGAAAGGGCGACACGGCATCCGGGGCATGGGTGTAGGCATCAGGCAGCCATCCATGCAGCGGCACGATGGCCATTTTGATCCCGAGACCGAGGAACAGAAAAATCAACCCGCCGACGATGGCTTTGGACAGCAGTAACTCGGGCACGCGCTCTGCCAGATCCATCATGTTCAGCGTGCCCGTCACCGCATAGCAGTACGCCACCCCCAACAGATACAGGGACGACCCGAGCGTGCCCAGGATGAGATAGCGAAAGGCCGAGACCAGCGCCTTCCCACCTTCGATCCCCACCAGGGCATACGCGGACAGGGCGCCCACTTCCAGAAACACGAACACATTGAACAAGTCCCCCGAAAAAACAATCCCCGTGAGCGCGGCAATCAGCAACAGAATCAGGGCATAGTACGGCACCACCCGCCCGCCGAGTGAGGACGGCTCGGCAAACCCCGCATGGATCATGGCCAGAAACGACAGGACGCTCACCATGATCATGAGGAGACTCGCCAGCCCGTCATCCACCCATTCAATGCCAAGTGGGGCCGCCCAGCCGCTGAAGGTATACCGCATCGTCCCGTGACGGATGACCACCACAAGATTGATCAGGGACAACACCGTCATGACGGAGACGGCCGCCAACGCCAGGGGGCGACTCCACTCACGATGCGCCAGCCCGACGACAGGCAATATGATGGCCGTCATGAGCGGCGACAGAAAGATGAGCACAGGAAGGTGTTCGCTCATTCCAGCTTCTTCAGAATGTTTTCTTCGTCCAGGGTACCGTAGGTCCGGTAAATCACCGCGACCAGGGCCAGCGAGACGCCCAGGGTGGCGACCTGGACCACGATGGCTGTTAACGTCAACACGTGCGGCAGGGGGTTGGCATAGGCGGCGGCCTGGACTGCGTCCGCAGCCGATACGAGCACGGGCACCGTGGCACCGGTTTTCGCGCTCAAGGCGATGAAGAATAACAGGACACTCGTCTGGACGATGTACAGACCAATGAGTTTTTTGACGAGATTAGGGCGCGCCACCATGATGTACAGCCCCCACAGAAACAGGATGACGAAGGCGAGAAAATTCGGCCTGAGCAGCCAGGCTTCGATGAGGTCAAACATGCGAATCCTCCTCTTCGTTCGTGACAGCCAGGCTCAGCACAATGGAGACGGATGTCACGGCCACGTCCACCGCCACCCCAATCTGCGCGAGCAGGATCCCCAGATACCGGCGCGAGGCGACGTCGAGGCCGGGGAATTCCAGATCGGCATAATTCAGAAAGGCGCCGCCCCCAATCAGACAGAGGCCACCGACGCCCGCGAAAATCAACAACCCCACCCCGTCACCATGCAGCACCCGACTCACCAGCCGGCCCGACGACTCGTTGAGACCAAACACGAGGATGGAGAGGATGACGCTTGTGCCCAGAATGACCCCCCCGACAAAGCCCCCACCCGGCCCGTACTGACCAAAGAACAGCACGTATAATCCGAACAGTTGCATGACGGGAATCAGGACACGACCCAGGGTGAACACGATGACACTGTCGTAGGCATGGATCATACCCGGTGTCTCCCGAGCAGCAGGGCACAGGCCACCCCGGCCGTGAAAATCACGACGGTTTCCATGAAGGTGTCGAACGCACGGTAATCCATGAGCACCGAGGTCACGACGTTGGGCGTCCGGGTATGCTGCATGCTGTTTTCCAGATAGAACGGCGACACATGCACACTCGCCGGGGAAGCCGGATTGCCCAGTTCGGGCAGATCGCCGGCCGCGTACAACAGGAGCCCCCCCAGCAGGGGCAAGCCGATCAACGCCGGCCAGGATGATGACGGACGGTGGACATGGATATCCTTGGGAGCCATGCCAAACAGCGTCAGTAAGAACAGGATCGTGGCCAGGCCGGCGCCGACGACCGCTTCCACAAAGGCCACGTCCACGGCACCGAGCCATGCCCACACCAACGCCAGCAGGAAACTGTAGGAGCCAAGAATAAACACCGCCGACACCAGGTCTTTGACCAGAATGGCCCCGGCCGCTGTCACAATCAGGAGAATCAGCAACGGAATTTCGACGGAAAATGTCATGGGCGCTCCTTGACCCAGGGGGTGAGACCAGAGCGCAGCGCCGCACGGATGGTGGTATGGGCCACGACGGGATTGAGCATGTAAATCAAGGTGAGGACGACCAGAATTTTGAGCAGGTTCAGGTTGAATCCCTGGTACAGGGCCAACCCCGCCAGGACAAGACTGGCCCCCAGCGAATCCGTCAGCGAGAGCGCATGCGAGCGGGCAAACACATCGGGCAGGCGCACCATGCCAATGGCCCCCACGACCAGAAAAAACAAGCCGACCAGCATCATCACGATTGCGATCCAGAACATTTACACGCTCCCCCGTCGTTCCAGAAATTTGGTAATGGCCAGGGCACCCACCACATTCAACAGGGCATACCCTGTGGAGATATCCACGAACATGTCGACGCGGTCATAGACGGTCCCGATCACCACCAGCAGAATAATGGCTTTGGTCGAGATCCCGTTCAGACCCAGGACGCGGTCAAAAGGCGTGGGGCCGCGGACCACGCGATACAAATACACCAGCATCAGAATCACGAGGACGATCAGCACAAAGAGAAAAAACG
>RKSG01000046.1 GCA_007570995.1 Nitrospirales bacterium | reverse complement strand
GTACAGGCACAGTGCTCGAATCGCTTTTGTGTGAGGAAGCCCCGTGCATTCTTTGAGCATGGCATTCCCAGCCATGCCGTTCGACGGGGCGTGGAATCTCTCGAGGCCGGCCACCAGCTGTGCCCGCACAATGTCCGGCAGGGCGCTGCGTTGGATGCGTTCCGTGAGTTGGGCCACGGTGCCGGCCAGTTGGGAGGGATGAACAAGTTTTCTGGTCAGTGCCCACGCGGCCGGATCGGTCTGTTTACAGGCCTGCACGTGCGCGCGAAGTTGCGCCGTGGTGTGTGGAATGTTCGGAGAGTCAGAAGATGGGGGCGTGGAAGGCATGCTCTGAAGATGAGGAGCGTAGCCCTGGCCGTGGGGACATGTCAAGATTCGGGTTGAGTGCACCACGGCGCCGGCCCACGTTGCGATCGGGCAGGCCCTGTGCTACACCACGCACATGTCACGGCTCGTTGGAGCCATCGCGCTGCGATTGCCCCCCGGAAACATGTTGACATTCGCGAGCTTTGCCGTCTGGCTGACTGTTGCCGCCGCGGCCTGTGCCACGATCCCGCCCGCCGGGCCGTATCATGTCGGCCAGATCATTGACCCGGCAACACGGGCCACCGTCTCCTACGCTGAATTCGGATCGCGTCTCCAGGCAGCCGATGTCATCTATATCGGCGAGGCGCATTACACACCATCTCACGTGGCCGCTGCAATTCAGGTACTGCAAACCGTCCTCGACGGAGGTCGTACACCTGTCGTCGGGATGGAAATGTTCAGTTGGGACGGCCAGGAGGGCATTGATCGTTATCTCAATGGAACGGTGACCTCGACGGAAGATTTTGTAGCTGAATCCCGCTGGCAGCACAACTGGGGGGGAGACTACGGGGACTATGCGCCACTGGTTGATTTCGTGAAGGCACATGGCTTACAACTGCTGGGTCTCAATCCGCCTCGTTCGCTTGTCAGGGCCGTGGCGCGAAAGGGGTTATCGGACATGACTTTTGATCCGACCACGCACCGGTGGCCTGTGCCGACAACCCGGTTCCCCATGGATGATCCAGAGTATCGTCGAGTCATCTATGAGCAAATCAAACAGTGTCATGAAGGATTGTCTCCGGAGGTCTACGAGAAAATCTATGAAGCCTCTGTCTTTCGGGATGAGGGCATGGCATCCGTTGTCACAGCGGTGGTCGGAGACGATGCACGTGAGCCGGGGCCGTTCGTCAGTTATACCGGCGCCGGGCATATTCAGTACGGGCTGCCCGTTCCCAAGCGGGTGCAACGACAATCCGGCGGCTCTCTCGCGCATGTGACGGTGTATCTCCACGCGCTGGATCACGAACATGAGGAAGATGTGGTACGTTTACTCAAAGAGCCTGTTGCCGATTATGTGTGGCTGACGGCGTTGGGCCCTCAGGGCAGACCGCCCCGGTGCGGAGAGTCGTCTCACGCGAGGCGGAAGATTTTTTTGACGAAGGAGGGAAAAGATGGGTGACCCGGTCCAGATTGCGCAACGTATGCCGTATGTGATGGAGATGGAGCCCGGCACGTATTACTGGTGTCGGTGTGGTCGGTCCAAAACGCAGCCTTTTTGTGATGGTTCACACACGGGCACGGAACATTCCCCAGTGGAATACGAGATCACTGAAAAAAAGCGCGTGGCGTGGTGTGGGTGCAAGCATACGAACAAACAGCCGTTATGCGATGGAACCCACGCCCAGCTTGGCGATTAGCGCGAGAGGTCGAGCATCTCTTGCCCCCGTCGGAGGGAGTTTTATACAATGCACCCTCGTCTGCGTCTTACTGGAATGTCGTCACGCACGGCCGTTTGCGGCCTGAGAAGGAGGATTGGAGAATGATCAGGACCATGCAAGTCAGTACGGCGTTACTGGTGTTTGGACTGTCCACGGCCTATGCCAATGAACCCGGCGGAGGGTACGAGGGCATTACCGCCCTGTACTACGGGATGATTGCCCTGGTACTTGGGTATGGCGCGTGGGATATTTTCTTTAAAAAAGACTGACCCGGTGTTTCACGGCCGCCCCCTGGTCGTGCCCCCCTCCGTCCCCTGGTCGCACGGAGCGCCAAGGGCATGCATTCCCGCAGTGTGTTGAGCGGGAATCCAAGGGGGGGCGTGCCAGGGGCATGCTTTGCGGGAAACCGGCAAAGACCGAGTGAGGCGTGCAACAAGCACAGAATCGGTACGGATGCCTGCGGCAGCCGTGATCTGAGCGATTCAGAGACCGTGGCGGGGGGGCAATTGGCCGTTGGCTGTGCGACCCCATCTGCGGTGCCGGGGTCAGGCCTGGAGCCAGTTAGCACGCTGCCTGCTCCTGCCGTTCCGGGTTTCTCCCTCAAGGGGTGGTCTCCAAGTGCGTTCCTCCCCAACATCCTCCGCAAGCTCATTGAGTTCAAGGTGCTGCCTGGTTGAGCGTCGGATAGACATTTTCTGGGGTAATGATGCCTGGGATGTGATCCGGGGAACTGCCCCCTGGTCGTGCCCCCCCTCCGTCCCCTGGTCGCACGGAGCGCCAGGGGCATGCATTCCCGCAGTGTGTTGAGCGGGAATCCAAGGGGGGCGTGCCAGGGGTATGCATTGGGAAGATCGTGCGCGGACAGGCTGGTGCTGTGCGACAGGGAGTATTCCATCAGAGTCATGAACGGCCCGGCTCGCGCGGCTGATCCTGTGGGGGATTCGCCTTCTTGAGCACCGGTTCGATCACCTCGAAAACCGTTCTGGCGACAATGCGGTACCCTTCTCCCGTGGGGTGGATGCCGTCGGCCTGGTTCAAGTGTGGCTGTGCCGCCACACCCTCAAGAAAAAAAGGAATCAGGATCACGTCGTGTTCCCGTGCCAGCCGTTCATACAGTGCCGCAAAGCCCGTGGTGTAGTCCAACCCGTAATTGGGAGGAATTTGCATCCCTGCCAGGACGACCACGGCTTCCCCCTCGCGCAAACGCTCGATGATGTGTTTCAAATTGGACTCGATGACGGACAGGGGCTGCCCCCGCAGGGCGTCGTTTGCGCCCAGTTCAACGATCACCATTGACGGCCGGCTCTTGAGAATCCACGGAATGCGACGCATCCCCCCCGCTGTGGTCTCACCGCTCACGCCTGCATTGATGACGTCGTAGTAATATCCTGCCTCCTGCAGTCGATTCTGCAGTTGCGCGGGGTACGCCTGGTCGGGAGAGACTCCGAGGCCGGCTGTGAGGCTGTTCCCGAACGCGACGATTCGCGGGATGTCCTGTGCAATATGCCCGTGCGGGGAAGGGTCAAAAGGCTCAAGGTTGCGGGCGAGGGAGGTGTCATCGAAGGGAGAATCGGGTTCCCGGGTGTCGCAGCCTCCTGTCCCTGCCAGGAGGACAACCCAGCACGCCGCGACGAGGAACAATGTGCTGAGCCAACGCATGCCCCTGGCTCCCGGTTGGCGCACGGGGCGTCGGGTCATGACATTGTGTGGGCTATCGAGGGTAGAGGGCAAACGGTCCATGGCGTGTACTATAGAACATCAGCCTGCATGTTTTCCAATGCCTGATCCTGGTGCCCCAACCCTGGATTCCGGCGGGGGCAGAGCCTGCCCCTGGCGCCCCCCCCTGGATTCCCGCTCAACACACTGCGGGAATGCATGCC
>RKSG01000092.1 GCA_007570995.1 Nitrospirales bacterium | reverse complement strand
GAGCAGGATGAAGAGACCGGCCACATGCAGCAGCAGAGACAGCAGGCTCAGACCGGAATGGACAGGGTTTTTCACGGCAATCGTGAACACCCCGGACAGGATACTCACGGTCGCAAAGTACCCGAACAATAGATAGATCATCGTGAAAGACTAGGAGTCCGAGGATGCCTCTTTCCCAACAGGCCTGCCCCTGGCTTTGACCAGGGGCTGGGGAAAGTGGTAGTGGTAGGCGCGACTCTCCTCATCGTTTTTTTCCTGATTGTGGGCATATAAATACTGCTTGGCGTCTTCCGCATGTTGTTCGCCGATGTCGTAGAGTCGCTTTTTGTCGAACAGGAGGGTTCGTTTATCGGGAGTCGAATACTCATACATCCTGGTCATGGCCAACGCATTCACCGGACAGGCCTCCACGCAATACCCGCAAAACACGCATTTGGTAATATCAATATAGAACTCGGTCGCGTACCGTTGCAGCGGCTTTGTCCTGTCCTGTTCACTCACGACCTTGATGCAGCGTGACGGACAGGCGACCTCGCAGAGATCACAGCCCACGCACCGTTCCTGCCCGTCGTCGTACCGCAACAACCCCAGCGCGCCGCGATGCGCGTGGGGAATGGTGCGCTTTTCACGAGGGTACTCGAAGGTCATCGGACGATGAAACATATGCTTAAAGGTCACCTTCATTGCATTCCAGATCTCTCGAAACAGGACCGAATCACAGAGTTTTTTGGTGTGACCTGGTACGCTCACGGGACCTCCTGCGTCTCCTCAATTTTTTCAATCGTCACCCGCGTGACCTTGAAATACGGCACGCGCGTCACGGGATCAACCTCCACCTGAGACAAATCCTTCACCGGCGGATCATTAAAATGCTCGGGGACCACACAGGTTCCCGGCAGGACACCGATGTCGGGCTGCACGCCAAGTTCCACGCTGCCCTGCTCCGAAGTCACGCGCACGCGACCACCGTCGCCCACGCCCAGTCGTTGACAGTCCTCCATGGTCATCCGCACCGCGCGCGTATTTGGAGCAATGTCCATCAACCCGGAAGCCTTCGTCGACAGCTTGCCGGAATGATAGATGAGCTGAATCAGTTTCATCACATAGCCCCTACCCCCCCTGGATTCCCGCTCAACACACTGCGGGAATGACGGCGGGGGGGGCTGGATTCCTGCCGGGAATGCCTGCCCCTGGGTTTGACCAGGGGACGGCGGAGGGGGCTGGATTCCTGCGTTCGCAGAGCCTGCCCCTGGCGCCCCGGGGACGGAGGAGGGGGCACAGGGACGTTCCGAATCGGTGACACGGCCACTGGCAGCATAACGGGCACCAACCGACTCCCGGTAGCCATTCTGAAGATAGGCCGCGGGATCGGCAGTCACGGGTGAGGGCTGGCCGAGGTTATAGTAGCGGGGAAGCCACTTCCGGATTTCCGCCTGAATATCCTGCGTCGTTTCATACGGAAACCCGTGCCCCATCCCGTTCGCAATCCCTGCCATGATGTGCCAGTCCAGCGCGCTCTCGCCCAACGGATCCAGTGCCGGTCTGACAAACTGCACCTTCCCTTCCTGACTGGTCACCGTGCCATCCTTCTCCGCGAACGTACAGGCCGGGAAGACCACGTGTGCCCGTTGTGCCGTCTCCGTCAGAAAAGGATCCTGGCAAATAAGCCAGTCCACCCGACTCAGGGCCTCCTCTACGCCAAAGGACTTCGGCAACGTGGCGAGAGGATTTTCCCCGACCACGTAGAGGGCCTTGATGTGTCCGGCGCGGCACGCCTCCAGGATGTCCACGAGGGAGCGGCCGGACTGAGCCCTCGGGAGCGGCACGCCCCAGGCATCGGAAAACTTCTGATGCGCGGGGGAATCACAGGCCACCGGCCCCGGAAGGAATTCCGGCGCCACGCCCATGTCCACGGCGCCCTGTTCATTCCCCTCTTCGATAAACGTGTTGATCCCGCAGCCGGGCTTACCGAGTTTGCCCGTGACCCATGCCAGATCAATGAGTGAGAGCACGTTGTCATAGCCGCCCGTCTGACGAACAATCCCCTCCCCGCACACAATGACGGCCCGGGAGGCTTCCGCAAAGACCCTCGCAATCTCATGGATGGCGTCGACCGACACCCCGGTTTCCGCCGCCACCGCGTCAAGCGACACCGCCGCCACGGCACCGTTCAACGCCTGCACCGCATCGGGCATGCGCGCGGCGACCTCGGGATCAACCAGATTCTGTGCCAGCACTGAGGCGACCAGTCCCCTGACCAGCGTGCCTTCCGTTCCCGGCGCGACCATCGTAGGATGCGACGCCAGCCGGGCCAGGTTCGTGTGCATGGAATCCACCACGATGACCGAGGCCTTGTACGCCCCGATGGCGGCCTTCACCCGCACGCTCGCCACCGGATTCGTCTCCGTCATGTTCGCGCCCACCACCAGAACAGCCTGGGCCCTGGTCAGGTCCTCGGACGTATTCATCATCCGGTGAATCCCAAGGGCATGATGAGCCGCGCGCACAAAATTCATGTGGCCGTACCGTGCGCTGCTGTCAAGGTTGTTCGTCCCGATCACCGTCCGCATGAATTTCTGGAAGACATACAGCTCCTCATTCGTGCACCGCGCCGTGATGAACCCCGCCACAGCATCCGCCCCGTGATCGCGTGTGATCTGCGTCAGCCGCTCGGCGGTGACCTCCAGCGCCTCAATCCAGGACACAGGGACCAGCACACCGGTCCGTCGCATGAGTGGCGTCTTGAGCCGGTCGCGACTGTCAATAAACTGGAACCCGAACCGGCCCCGCACGCAAATCCCGCCATGACCATTGACCGTATCGCCCCGATCACCCCATTTGTTCTTCCAGGACAACGGCGAAGTGACCCGCACGACCTCGGTGTCCTTGGTCTCCACATACAGCTGGCATCCGTCACCGCAGTAATTACAGGTGGTTGTGGTTTTGCGGAGCTGCCACGGCTTGTACACATATTTGGAAAACTTGTTCGTAATCGCGCCCACGGGACACACGGCCAGGCAATCGCCGCAAAATTCGCAGTCCAGTGGTTGATCGCCTTTCGCCACCACTTGCGTGAACCCGCCCTTCTTCATGAATTGCAGCGCATCAATGCGCAGCACGTCCTTGCAGATATTGATACATTCCCCGCAGGCGATGCAGCGATTCATGTTGAAATCCAGCACGAGGCTTCGCGTATCTTCCGGGATGTTTTTCTGTTTGGCGTTGGCCAGATTGGTGACCCCGTGCAGGAACGCCATGTCCTGCAACTCACAATGCCCGTCGGCGTCACAGACCGGGCAGTCCAGGGGATGCACGGACAGATGTTTCTCCACGGCTTTTTTGCGTGCCGCAAACAGATCGTCCCCTTCCGTGCGAATCACCATCCCTTCTGCTGCCTTGGCGGTACACGACCGCACCGGGGACTTTTTACCTTCCTGCATCACCAGGCACATACCGCACGACCCAAAAGGATCGAAGGTGTAGTGATAACACATCGCGGGCACAATCTTGCCCATGCTGGACACCACATCATACAGCGACACTCCCGCCTTGGCGGTGACAGTCTCGCCGTCAACACTCAACGCAATCGTCGCAGCTTCGGTATCTGGCGTCGTGACCGGTTTCAGGCCCATCCTGCTTCTCCCCCTCCCCCCTGGTCAAACCCAGGGGCATGCTT
>RKSG01000101.1 GCA_007570995.1 Nitrospirales bacterium | reverse complement strand
GTTGCTGGACGTCATGGCCGGCGATGCTTCGCTCTTCATGCGACGCGACGCCGTGGAAGCCTCGTGGTCATGGATTACGGATATTCTGCAGGGCTGGGAAGCCCACGGCACACGATGGCTGCCGGAATATCCAGCAGGGACCTGGGGGCCTATCGAAGCCGATAGACTGATTGAAACCGATGGCAGGAAATGGCGGGTGGTGTGAGGGAGGGGCTTCTCAGGCAAGCAATTTCTTGAGTTTCGAGAAAAGTAACTGCTTTCTTTTTTCTATGAACTCTTTAAAGTTTCCAAGTGAAAGGTCGACGTCGGGAGGAATATAATGCGTGTCCTTGTATGTTGTTCTAGCACCCTCATCGTGACATATTTTGTCTAGCCACTTCTCAAAATCCATTCCTGCTTTCTCTAGATTTTGTATACCTTCCAATAACTGCAAGTTAGCTAAGCAATCGCGCTCCGCTTCCGCAATTCCAAGTGCCTGCAATATTTTCCGTGTTAAAAGCCTTTTGGGAAAGATATGATCCATATGAAATCTCTTTCTGAAGTCGAAAGAAGGATAAAGAAGTGCGAGGACAAAATACTTATCCGCTGCCCTAGATTGCCCACCCAACAGGTTATAAATTTCGTCGTCATTGAATGATATGTCTTTTGGGCCTCCTTTCAATCTGTGCACTATGGCATCAAAGGGAAACCCATTGCCCGAGTCTATTGTTATAACGTCTCGAATCTCTCTTAACACATTGTCCGAGTGCCCACCAAACGTTCTCTTCAGCAGAACCATCGCAAGCCATTTTGATATCTTCTTTCTATCTTCTTCATATTTTGACGATTCAGCAAAGGTATCGGGGGGGCCAATTTTGTGCAGATAGATTGCAATAGGAATAATTGCATTATAGGCGGTCAAAGTATCTTGATGATAACCAAGACTAGCAACAAGAACGAATGATGCTTTGATTGCCTTTGAAATCGCATCCCATTCCCGCTCTATTTTAATCATGTTGTCTCTGTGAAAATTGTCGACCTTAAAAGCAATATTCGGGAAACTACACAGAACCAAACAGCTCTTTAATACAAAATCTTTATTTGCCTTAAATCTATCACCCACTGCATTTATCTCTTGAACAAAATCCGTTATTGTCTCTCTTGCATCTTTGTCTTTCCATTTTACTGTCACCATGGACAATAACATATCTGAATGGGTTAGCACTGTTCCACCGCTATTAACACGAATAAATATATCAAGAACCTTATCCAGACTGTCATCTCTTACCAAGAAATAACTGATCGGCTCATTCTTGTGAATGACCTCCCGTAATGTGGACAAAGCTTGGAGGGCAAGTTGATGGGCTTCCTTACCAAGCGCCAGAATGTCCTTTTCTCTCAGATAGTCATAAACCGATCCTGGTTCAGCCATATCAAGTATACGGCCAACTTCAAACCAATGATGACTGCTATCGGATCGTGTGGATTCTTCCTCCGTGAGCAATTGAAAATCATATTGTCGTAAACCAGCGTTTTCAGACGGCGCTACTAAATTCAAGTACAGTTTGCGTTTGGGAAATGACTCATTGTTAGCCCAACGTCGCCCTGGTAGTTTATATGCGTAAGACCCTCGTAATCCTATATACAATGATGTCAAGCGTTGTTGTCCGTCTAAGATCGCTGTTATTTCCTGTTCCCCGCTGACATTTGCTCTGAGAATACTGGCGTTATTCTTTTCATGGTATTCCCCAATAGGATGGTAAAACGGATAGTTCTGTACATTCGCTCCTTCCACTTCCCAGAAAAGAAACGAACCAATTGGGTAATCCTTCATTAGCGAATCAAACAAGTTTCCTATCTGATCTGGCTTCCAAACAAAGCTTCTCTGAAGTGCTGGAAGCAAAAATTTTCTCCTGTGTATTTTGTTTATTGCGTCTCTGACACTTAGTTTCCCTGCCGATAACATTCTTCCTTCCCTCCTGTGGTTTGCTTTACCCCCTGACGCCATGCCCAGATGACCAACCATGGCAGGTGGTGTAAGAACGACCCTGCGCTGTCAATCCTGAGGCGAGTTGTCCGTCATGTGGCCGTTCTGGATTCCTGCTTTCGCAGGAATGACAACCAAGAGGCATTTGTTCAAAACTCACCAGTACACTCCAAGCCGCTTATCGCTCCAACGCCCCTTCTACTGCCTCCCGTATACGTCGCACTCCACCCTCAACATCACGCCCAAGATGAACCCGAATCACCCGCCGGTTGCGAGCCGAGAGACTCTTCATATCACCCATGGCCTGTGCCGCAACCAGAACGCCAAAGGAATACGGCTCTCCGGGAACGTCCAGGTCCGGCCCCTCGCCGGATGTCACCTGAATAAACACCCCCGTATCAGGCCCTCCTTTGTGCAGTTGGCCGGTTGAATGAAGAAAGCGCGGGCCATAGCCCAAGGTCGTCGCCACCCGCTTCACATCACGCACAATGGCACGAATACGCTGGAAGCAGTCATGAATCGCAGGCGTGCGTTCGACATAGGCATTGATCGCCACGTAATCCCCCGACCGCACACGGGCAAGATGGGCAGCCACAACCTGAGCCAACGAAGACGCACCTTCCAACGCCTGCTGATTCGCAGCATCGGCGAAGAGACGAATATCGCCATCCACAGCCATGGGCGATTCCTCCGGCAAACGACCGTTTTTCTGAAACTCTTCGAGATAGGCCCTGGTGAAATTTTTACTCTCCTGGACATTGGGTTGGTCAAACGCATTGATGCCCAGCAACGATCCCGCGGTGGCAACAGCCATTTCCCACCGGAAAAATTCCTGCCCGAGATTGATGACATCCGTCACGTCAATGCGGATAACCGGATGCCCGGCCGCTTGCAAGGCGTCAACGGCAGCATCCTGCTCCGGCTCCGGTCCGTTCACACAACGGAGATACACAAACACACGATCGTGGCCATAGACATGCGGCATTCCCAACGGTTCACCGTCAACGGGGACGATGCCCGTGCCTTCTTTGCCCGTGCTCTCGGCAATCAGTTGTTCAAACCAGGCTCCGGACGCACTGACAGCGGGAGACATGATAAACGTCACCTTGTCACGACCAGCTTTGGCCAAAATGCCCAACGCCACCCCCAACACAATCCCGGGATTGTCCGCCGCCTGGACAGGCGAACCGCAACTGTGCCGCATCCGTTCGGCCCGACGCAGCAAGGCACCAACATCCACTCCCATCAGCGCAGCCGGCACCATCCCGAAGTTGGATAAGGCCGAATAGCGCCCTCCAATGTCAGGCACACCGGGGAAAATTTCACGGAACTTGAGCGCCCTGGCCTCCTGTTCCAGGAGCGATCCAGGATCGGTAATGGCCATGAAATTCTCGCCGGCACGATCGCCCTTCATTTGCCGCATACGTTCATAGAAATACTTCTGGAATACCAACGGCTCAGTGGTTGACCCGGATTTGCTGGCCACGATGCACAAGGTATGTTCAAGGGCCACCCGGTCTTCGACTCGCTTGACCTGCGAAGGGACGGTACTGTCCAACACATGCAGTTCAGGATGACCGTGGATGACACCAAACGTCATGCGGCACACTTCCGGACAGAGGCTGCTCCCACCCATGCCCAGCAGGAGAATATGGCGAAAGCCGGCCTTTGCCACGTCAGCAGCAACAGCTTGCAGCCGGGACACCTGATTCACTTGACGTTCGGAAACGGACAGCCAACCGAGGGCATTGCGAATGATGGTTTGATGGGCAGGGGCCTGGTGCCAGAGTGTGGAATCGCAGGCCCACAATCGGCGAACAACGTTCTTCGCTTGCAGCTCCTTGAGCGTGGAGTCCATGACATCGCCCCATGATCCCATTGCACAGGTCTGATGGTTGATCTCCGGGCCAAGCATCTCAAGGCGTTTCCGGCTGATCGCACCCATGAGCCGATCGTACGCTTCACCAAACAGCCGCACCCCATCCTGGCACAACTGATCGGTCACCTCGGCCATGTCAATGCCACAGTCAGCAACCTGTTTCATGATCGCCTGCGCATGATCCACACCTTCCGTGAGCGTGGGCGCGACGGTTCCATGATCCCGAAACGCCCGGAAGGTTGCAGCAGGCATGGTATTCACCGTGTCGGGGCCTATCAGACGATCCACGTAACAGGTATCCGGGTAGCGCGGATTTTTCGTACCCGTACTGGCCCACAACAGACGCTGGGGCCGCGCACCGTGTGGCGTCATGGCTTGAAAGTGTCGACTCGCAAAGATCTCCTGATATTTCAGATAGGCCACTTTGGCATTGGCAACGGCAACATTTCCCTTCAGCCCCTCCAGCACGACGCGCATGTCCGCCGCAGGCTTCCGTTGCAACGCGGCATCAAGGTGCCGATCCACCAGGGTATCAATGCGACTCACAAAGAAACTCGCCACAGATGCCACCCTGGACAGATCCCCGCCATTCGCGCCAAACGTTTCGAGACCGCGGATATACGCCCATGCGACCTGTTCGTACACATCCACGCTGAATAACAGGGTCACATTGATATTCACGCCCTGCCCCACCAGGCGTTCAATGGCCGTCAACCCCTCACGGGTCCCCGGTACTTTAATCATCACGTTGTCACGCTTGACCGCATGCCACAGACGCAAGGCCTCTTCTACCGTTTCGTCGGTCTTGAACGCCAGATCGGGGGAAACTTCCATGCTCACATATCCATCACGACCCTTCGTCTTCTGATACACGGGTTGCAGGACATCCGCGACTGACTGGATATCGCCAATGGCCAGCGATTCATATATCTGCTGCACGCCGGTCATGCCGGCGGAGATCCGTTGCAGTTCCCTGTCGTAGTCCGCACTTCCTGTAATGGCCTTTTCAAAAATAGACGGATTGGACGTCACCCCCATCAAGCCATCCCGGTCAATCATGGCCTGCAAGTCACCCGACGTGATGAGACTCCGGCACAGATCGTCATACCACGGACTCTGTTCAACGGTACGCAATGCCACAAGAGGATTCATGACCCACAATCCTGTGTGTCAACAACGCGGGCACGGGGAACGATGAGAGGGCAGGCTGTATGCAATGGCGGATGCCTTCTGCGTCATGTCACCGAACAGACGGTCTCGTTTGTCGCTCGACCTGCTGTCTGGCCGCTTCGACAACCCGCTCGACGGTGAATCCAAAATGTGTGAGTAAATGTTTCAGCGGTGCCGACGCGCCATAGGTAGTCATCCCAAGACTCGTTCCGGCTAACCCCACATACTGACTCCACCCAAACGTGGTGGCTTGTTCGACGGAAACGCGGGCCGTCACCTCGGGAGGAAGGACTTCGTCCCGATAGGCTTGACTCTGCTGCTCAAAAAGCTCCCAGGACGGCATGCTCACGACTCGGGCCCGTATACCCTGCTCTGTGAGGACCTCATAGGCCTGCACGCAGAGAGACAGCTCGCTCCCGGATGTCAGCAGCAGGACCTCCGGCTTGCCATTCCCGGTATCGGCGAACACATAGGCACCCCGGGCGAGACCGTCGGCGGACGCATACCGTGTCCGATCCAACGTCGGCAGGGCCTGACGGGTTAATGCCAGCACCACAGGGGACTGTTGCAGTCGCATCATCACGCGCCAGGCTTCCACTACCTCATTGGCATCGCCCGGCCGAATCGTCACGAGACCGGGCATGGCGCGCAATGACGCAAGTTGTTCGATGGGTTGATGCGTGGGACCATCCTCGCCCACTCCAATGGAATCATGGGTGAACACATAGATCACGGGAATGTGCATCATGGCCGCGAGGCGAATGGCCGGCCGGCCGTAATCGCTGAAGACCAGAAACCCCGATCCATAGGGACGAATCTTCGAGAGCGCCAACCCGCTCAGGATTGCCCCCATCGCATGTTCCCGAACGCCAAAATGCACATTGCGACCGCCTTCGGACCCACTCTGAAAGTCTCCGGCCCCGTCAAACGTCAGACGTGTCTTGGTAGAGGGAGCCAAATCCGCAGAGCCTCCCAGGATCCAGGGTACTTCCGCGGCAATGGCATTGAGTACCTTCCCGGAAGATTCCCGAGTCGCCAGCCCTTTGGGATTCGGGGGAAAGACCGGTAGCCGTTGATCCCACCCTTCGGGAAGTTGTCCACGCTCCATGGCCCACAGGTGACCTGCCAGTGCAGGATACTGCCGCTGGTACGCTTGGACGACGGTTGTCCAGGCATCCCGCTCGACCTTGCCCCGTGCACCTGCTGTTGCTTGAAAATGGCCCAGTACCTCCTCCGGGACCAGAAATTTCGCGTCCTCGGGCCACCCGTAATGTCGTTTCGCCAGACGGACTTCCTCTTCGCCCAACGGCTCGCCATGCGCCTGATGCGTATCCTGTTTGTTGGGTGCCCCAAACGCGATATGACTGTCAACGATGATCAGCGTCGGCCTGTCGGTTTCCTGTTTGAATGCCTGGAACGCCCGAGCCAACGATGGGATATCATTGACATCGTCGACATGAACGACCTTCCATTGATAGGCGCGAAACCGCGCAGCCACGTCTTCGCTGAAGGCCAGGGAGGTTGTGCCTTCAATAGTAATGCGGTTGTTGTCGTACACCCAGCACAAATTCGACAACTTGAGATGACCGGCCAGCGAGGCAGACTCACTGGCCACGCCTTCCATGAGACATCCATCCCCGCCCACCGCAAAAATATCGTATGTGATGATATCAAACCCGGGACGATTGAAATACCGCGCCTTCCACCGCTGGGCTATCGCCATGCCCACACTGTTGGCCAGTCCCTGCCCCAGTGGCCCGGTTGTGGTTTCCACCCCTGATGTCCACTGATATTCGGGATGCCCGGGACATTTACTGTTCAACTGCCGGAATTGCTTGATGTCCTCCACCGTCACCGCCGGCGCACCGGTGGGGCACCCATCGTCACCCACCGCCTTCATCTGACACAGATGGAGGATGGCATACAGCAGCATGGAGGCATGGCCCGCTGACAGCACAAACCGATCCCGATCCGGCCAGACGGGATCGGCAGGATCGAAGCGCAACCACTGATTCCAGAGACAGTACACCAGCGGCGCCAGCGCCATCGGGGTTCCAGGGTGGCCGGAATTCGCAGCCTGCACCGCATCCATCGCCAGGGTGCGAATGGTGTTAATACTGAGCTGTTCCACTGACTGGCGACCCGTCATGGACATCATGCCTTTCCCGCACGTTGCATCTGGTCCGCAATGAAGGGCACATCAACCGCCCCCCGTTCCGACGCAACAAAATAGTAGACCAACAGGCCACAGATTGCCAAACTGCCAACGCTTTGAACCGTGGAGGACAACGGCGTGGACGTTACGTGCCAGGGCAGGATGTCTGTTCCATGCTGTGCTTCTGACCGGCCGCAAGCCACGAGAAAAACAACACATGCAAACGAATGCCGACGTCCAGATACATGGAGGCCAGCACGTCCATGACGAAGATCCGGCGGATCGGTCGTCAGCATCGGCATGCCAGGCACGTATACGTCACGATGACCGTGAGACCAGACAGAATGGGGACCGCAGAAGGGAGAGAGAGCTGCCGGAGTGTCGACGGCCCGTCTGCACCTTCTCCGGCATTCCGTGGACGCTCGGCGGCGTTTCTCCGCACCGTGTTACGTCCTGCCGGTGAGTGCACGGACACGATCCTGCTTCCGCTTTATCCATCGTTCGTATTCCTGGATACGCCCTGCCGAATTGCACGACATGCCTGCTCGGGATGTCTCACGACCGGCGCCCGACGCACCCACAACGCCGTGACGGATGCCGTCCTTACGAACGGCCGTCCCTCCGTTTGGCCTTGAACATGCGCCAGAGTTGCCAGAGAGACTCCTTGACCGCTCCCCTGCGTGTCGTGGGACTGGGAGCATTATAGGAGATCGGCACCTCGGCATAATCGAAACGATGGGCATGGGCTCGAATTTCCGTTTGAAAAAACGGCCCAGTGGAATGAATCCCCGCTGCCAGAATCTCCTGCAATGCCTGGCGTGTAAAGCATTCGAATCCGCTGGTCATATCCGTCAATGTCGTACCTAACACACCATTCACCAACAGCGTGCCGCCCTTGCTGACCAGCCAACGTTTCCAGTGGTTCTTTTCAAAATATCCACCACGGGCAAAACGGGAGCCGAACACGCAATCCTTGCCGGCAGCCATCAGCTCGACAAACTTGACGATGTCCCGAGGCTGATGGCTGAAGCCGGCATCAATTTCCAGAATCCAGTCGCACCCTGCCTGGATGGCCTCGTGGTAGCCACGTTTGTATGCCCCGGCTACCGACCGATTGTCTGGCACCCACACGCATCGTACCGGCTCCATGGCCGCAGCCAGCTCACGAACAATGTCCAGCGTGTTATCCGTGCTGACCGTATCGATAATCAGGAACAACGAGAGGCCCCCCAAGGAAAAGCCTTCGCAGACCATCAACACGTCCTTGACAAACGCCTCGATTGTGGCTTCTTCGTTGGCAATCGGGCAGACAATGCCCAAGTGCTTGTCAGCGCAGTGTATCTGTTCCATACCGTGATCCTGATCCACGTGGGCCCTTAGGGGAAAAACGCACCCGATTGAACACCGATATACATATACACGGAGGCCAGCGCGTACATGGCGAGCGTCAGGCGGTCGACATACACCGTCTTCCACTTGGCAAACAGCAGGAAGAACATGACGGAAGCCATGAAATACCGCGGTTCAAGCAGGGGAGTCAGCAGCACAGACAGGATGGCCACCGGATAGATCCAGTAGAACGACCGGCGCGTGAGCTGAGTGACGCACAGGCTGCACGCCGCCCACAGCATGGGCAGAAACGCGAGTGACCTGGCCCACACGTCCTGTTTCATCCACATCACCACCCGGTTGTGCCAATGGTACAGGTCACTGTTCCACATATGGTCCGCCCAGAATGTTTGGAGGTAGACCACAAACGAGCAGACCCCAATGATGCTCCACAGGACAGGACGACGGCCCAGCATGGCCCCGATGCGCGGCACGTTCCAGAGGTGCAGCGGCATGAACAGGAAGAACATCGTGAAGAGCCACACGTAGCCCTGCGTGGGAAACAGGTACCCCCACTCACCATGGGCTTGCTGAGCAACCCCAATGAGTGCTCCGCCATTCCAGTACATGAACGCGAGGAAGGTGACTCCGACAAGGAGAAACATCCACACACGCCCCACGGCCCGCAGGGCCCGCGTCCAGTCGTAGTCAGGGTGCGCCAGTTTCCCCCATACGTCCTCCTGGTCCATCGCGATCATCCCCAGGACGAACGCCCACACGATCGTATGCTGGCGCACGAGGATTGCCAACCCGACCACCAGCCCCGCCAGCTGGTAGCGACGGGTCAGCGTCAGAAACAGCGCGCCCAGCAGAAACACCAACGCCGGCATGTCCGTATAGATCACAAAGAAGTATGGAAAGAAAATGGGACACAGGAAGAACAGCAGAGACAGACTGACCCGATTGTCCTTGCCCAACGCGCGAACGCACAGGAAAAACAGGACAAGAGCAGGGAAACACAGGATCGCACTGAGTATCCGTACCATCGAGGGTGCATAGTCGCCCACCACCCATGCCTTCGTAGGGGATAACTCCATATATAACGGATCGCGCACCATAGAGGGTGCATAGTCGCCCACCACCCATGCCATGATGGACACGAGAGCATGGTAGAGCGGGGGTGTTGCAACCCTGTTCTGACCCACGACATCGAATCGGCCCTCGAGGAATGCCTTGATTTGCCCCCAGTGATGCGCCTCATCGACTTTGAGTGCACCGTGTAGGGGAGGATCATGGTCGCGTGTGTCAAAATAGGGATCCAGATCCGCAACTTTGAATTCAACAGAGGGCACCATTTGCATGCCAAGCCCGTACGCCACGATGATCGAGAGACCAACCAGAATATGGACAGCCCAAGGGGGAACAAACTCCTGTTGGGATATCAACGGTCTCTCCGAACATTCTCCGGCATCGTGCCGGCGACGTGCGGTTTTTTTCCGCATCGCGTTGCGTCCTGATGGTGAGTGCCTGGCCATGACCGTTATTCTGCTTCAGCCCTCTTGCTTCTTTCAGGAGACGCCCTGCAGGATTGCACGACATGCCCGCCCGGGCCATCTCGCAGCCGACACATGACACGACCACACTGTCACACGATGGACGTCGTTCCGACGAACGGGTCTCTCCTGATCTGGCCTCGAACAGGCGCCAGAGATTTGAACAAACGGCCCCCTGAAATGGATACCTGCTGCCAGAATCTCCCGCAACGTCTGGCGTGTCATACCTTCAAATCCGCTGGTCATGTCCGTCAATGTCGTGCCTGCCATTCTATTCACCAACAGCGTGCCGACCCTGCTGACCAGCCAACGCGGGGCCAGGGCAGCCTTTCAAAATATCTGTCCCGGGCAAATCCATCATAAAGAATAAGGCGATCCACGAAAAGGCCCAATCGCCGCAAGACCCCCTTGGCATGTCCTTGACGAACGCCTCGATCGGGATTTCTTCGTCGGCAACGGATCAGACACTGCCCCATTGCGTGTCAGCACAGCATGTCTGTTCCATACCGTGCTCCTGATCCACGTGGGGGCCCCTAGAGGAAAAACGCACCCGATTGAATGCCGACATACATCCACACGGAGGCCAGCGCGTACATGGCGAGCGTCAGGCGATCCACGTACACATTTTTCCATTCTGCGAACAGCATGAAGAACACGAGAGGCACCATGAAATACCGCGGTTCAATAAGGCTGAACGGCAC
>RKSG01000153.1 GCA_007570995.1 Nitrospirales bacterium | reverse complement strand
CGTTTCCCTCTGGCCCGTTGATCCCCCAGTCGCAGGGAAGCCTCTTCCACCAATCTGTGACAGGATGTGGTTGCTCCTGTTTCTCCTGCGGACGGTGCAGGCTCCGTCAAGCGGGGCGGAACGTGAGGGGTGTGGATGGATAAGAAGCCGTCTCAGGGAATTTCAGGGTGGCCGGAAGAGGAGCGTCCACGGGAGCGGATCCTGGCGAAAGGCCCGTCGGCCCTGTCGGATGCACAGTTGCTGGCTATTGTGCTTCGGGTGGGCCGACCATCGAAGTCGGCCGTGCAGGTCGGCTACGATCTTCTGACTCAATTGAATGGATTGCAGGGACTGGCGAATCGCAGTATGCAGGAGCTTTGCGCTGTTCCAGGTATCGGACCTGCCAAGGCGGCTCAGATCAAAGCGGCTATTGAACTGGGAAAACGCGTGCTGGCAACCCCACTGACGAAGGGGACGGTCTATACGCAAAGTCGGATGGTCTACGAGCATTATGCTACACGGTTGCGGGATTTAAAGAAGGAGGAATGTCAGGTGATTCTGCTTGATGCCAAGCGCGCCGTGATTCGGGAGTCAACCGTGTCCCGCGGGACATTGACCAGCAGTCTGGTCCATCCCAGAGAGGTGTTTAATGAAGCCGTTCGCGAGTCAGCAGCTGCCGTGATTTTTGTGCATAATCACCCGAGTGGGGATCCAAGGCCAAGCCAGGAAGATCGGGCACTCACGGCACGGTTGCAGGCCGCCGGTGATATTCTTGGTGTGCAGGTTCTTGACCATATCATCATCGGGGACGGACGCTATGTCTCATTTGCCGATGAAGGATGGCTGTCTCCATCCCCGACGATGACGTCCGCCTCCCGTAAGGCCCCACGGTCACGGTAACGCGTGCTCGTCTCTCTGTGGATACGTCGTCTCCCGGCCAATGGGCTGACCCATCCCGATTGTGCAGGAACCTTCTACCAGTGATACCAGCTCTGATCTGCCTGTTGTCATTCCTACCCCCGAGCAGGAATCCGGAATCCAGCTGCCCTGTCCTGGACGCGGGGTGTGTGCCTTCCTGTTGCGTCTCTTCCGAGGTGTGGTTGAAGCAGAATGGGCTGTTCGTCGCCTCACGGTTTCTGTGGGATTGCCTTGTTCAAGTCTTCCTTTAAGTTTGCCGATATGTCACGCCCGCACACAGCTGTCACGCCCGAGGTCATTGCTCAACACGGGCTGACAGAAGAAGAATACAGGCGGATCCTTGCCCACCTGGGTCGAGCACCGAATCTGACGGAGCTCGGGATCTTTTCCGTCATGTGGAGCGAGCATTGCTCATATAAAAGCTCACGGGTTCATTTGAAACGGTTTCCTACGGAAGGGGAACGGGTCGTCCAGGGGCCAGGCGAGAATGCAGGGGCTGTGGATATTGGCGATGGACTGTCGGCAGTCTTCAAAATGGAGTCTCACAATCATCCTTCGTGTATCGAGCCTTTTCAGGGGGCGGCGACCGGGGTCGGCGGCATTCTGCGGGATATTTTTACGATGGGCGCGCGACCCGTCGCGTTGCTCGATTCCCTGCGATTCGGTGAGCTGGATCGGCCACGCCATCGTCATCTGGTTGAAGGCGTGGTGTCGGGTATTGCCTGGTACGGAAACTGCGTTGGCGTGCCAACTGTCGGCGGCGAAATGGTCTGTCACGACATCTACGCCCGAAACCCTCTGGTGAACGTGTTCTGTCTTGGTCTGGTGCGCACGGGACAGTTGCTTCGAGGCGAAGCGAAGGGCGTGGGCAATCCCGTGTTGTACGTTGGCGCGAAAACCGGCCGGGACGGCATCCATGGTGCGACGATGGCATCGGAAAGCTTTGATGAAGCATCAGAGCAGAAACGACCACACGTGCAAGTCGGCGACCCGTTTCTGGGAAAATTACTCCTGGAGGCCTGTCTGGAATGTCTGGAGCAGGATCTGCTGGCCGGGATTCAGGATCTCGGAGCCGGTGGGCTCACGAGTTCGTCCTGCGAAATGGCTTCGCGCGCGGGGACTGGCATTGAGCTGGAATTAGCCGATGTGCCGCGCCGCGAGCCGAATATGACGCCTTATGAACTGATGCTCTCGGAATCCCAGGAGCGCATGTTGCTCGTGGCTAAGGCCGGACGCGAGGGGCAGGTTCTGGCGATTTGTGACCGGTGGGGCATTGATGCGGCGGTGATCGGAGGGGTGACGGACGACGGCCATGTCTGCATCAGGGAGCAGGGCTGCATCGTGGCCAACATCCCGGCCAGGGCACTGACGGACGAGAGTCCCAGCTATGAACGCCCAGCGGCCCCGCCTGCCTGGCAGGATATTCTGCAATCTCTCACGGTCGACCTTCTGCCCGATGTCACCGATGCGGAGGATGTCCTGTTGCAGTTGCTCGGCTCGCCGGTGATTGCCGGCAAAGCCTGGGTCTGGCGGCAGTATGACCATATGGTGGGGATCAATACCCTCGTGCGTCCCGGCTCGGACGCGGCCGTGGTGCGCGTTAAGGGCACGAACAAGGCCCTGGCCATGACCACGGACGGCAATGGCCGCTATTGTCTCCTGAATCCATACATGGGCGGGATGCTGGCTGTTGCGGAAGCGGCCCGCAATATCGTGTGCTCAGGCGCGCACCCGGTTGGCGTGACAGATTGCCTGAATTTCGGGAACCCCGAGCGGCCGGAGGTGATGTGGCAGTTGACCCTGGCCATTGAAGGGATTGCCGATGCCTGCCGGGCTTTTGGTATTCCCGTTGTCAGCGGCAACGTCAGTCTGTATAACGAAACCAACGGGTTGTCGATTTATCCCACGCCGGTTATCGGCATGGTGGGGCTTGTGGAACCGGCCGATCGCATGACAAGGCAGTGGTTTCGCCAGACCGGTGACCGGATTGTCCTGCTGGGGGACACCGAAGAGGACCTGGGCGGCACCGAATATCTGAACGTCGTGCACCATCGGGAACAGGGATCCCCTCCGCGGGTGAGTCTTGAGGCCGAGCATGCCGTGCAGCGGTGTGTCCTGCGGTTGACAGGGGAAGGCCTGGTGCAATCGGCACATGATTGTTCGGATGGTGGGCTGGCCGTGACCGTGGCGGAATGTTGTTTTGCTCCGGAGTACACCGACAGGCAGCCGGTCGGGGCGGTGATTGAGCTTGATGCGAAGGGGCTTCGTCTGGATGCGGTGCTGTTCGGCGAGAGTCCTTCCCGTGTGGTGCTTTCGGTGTCGCCCGCGCATGTCGAACAGACACTGGCCGTTGCCGGAGACTGTGGTGTGCCGGCTGAAGACATTGGCCGTGTGGGCGGCGATGATCTGGTGATTCGGGTTCGGGGGCACGATGACGGACAGAGCAGGGCAGGGGAGGTGGTTCATGTGCCGGTGGCGACGCTGTATGAGCAGTGGAGCCAGAGTCTGGAGCGAACATTGCGGGGACAGGCAGAATGGTGATGCTGAAACATCCTGTCCCGGCATCGCTGGCGGTCGGATAGGAACATGGCGCTGATCTCCTGTCCCGAATGCGGTCATCAGGTTTCCAGTGCTGCCGTTGCCTGTCCTCAATGTGGAAACCCCATTGCGGGTGCGGCCGGAGGTGACGCCGCAGGAACGCCACCTGCAACAGGGTGGGATATCCGCAAAACATTGAAGGTGCACGCCTTTCCCCTGGTCATGCCCCCCCCTCCGTCCCCTGGTCGCCAG
>RKSG01000129.1 GCA_007570995.1 Nitrospirales bacterium | reverse complement strand
AGCCAGGGGCATGCATTCCTGCGAACGCAGGAATCCAGGGGGGGCAGGAGCAGGATTCGAACAGGGGCCCGGCGTCGCAGTCGGGGGTGTAAGTCATGGACCATCTGCAGCCGGCACCGCTTCGTGAACGGGATGTGACCCGTCACATTGCGCGTGAATTCTATCAGGAATTTGACCGACTCATTGAAAGCGACGTGATCGTGGTAGGAGGCGGGCCGTCCGGTCTGCTCTGTGCCCGCGACCTGGCCGCACATGGCTTACGGACCCTGCTAATCGAACAGGGGCTTGCTCTCGGCGGAGGTTTCTGGTCCGGGGGGTATCTCATGAACAAAGCCACCGTGTGCGAGCCGGCCCATGACATTCTTGAGCGCATAGGGGTCCCGTGCAAACCCGTTCAGGGCTGTGCCGGCATGAGGATTGTGGACCCGCCCCATGCCACCGCCCGTCTCATTGCAGCGGCGTATGAGTCTGGCGTCAAGGTTCTCAACCTGACCAGAGTCGTTGACGTGATTCTTCGGAACGAGGGGGTACTGGAAGGTGTCGTTGTCAACAACACCCCCGTAGAGATGGTGGGGCACGATGTATTGCACGTGGATCCGATCGCGCTCGAGTCCTCCGTTGTGGTGGATGCCACCGGCCACGATGCGGTCGTCGTCGGGCTGCTTAACAAACGCGGGTGTTGTGCCACGGTCCCTGGCAATGGAGCCATGTGGGTTGCACGATCGGAGGCCATGGTCGTAGAACAGACCCGAGAAGTGTATCCGAATTGCTTTATCACCGGGCTGGCCGTGGCGGCCGTGGATGGTTCCCCGCGTATGGGCCCGGCATTCGGGGCCATGCTGCTATCGGGCAGACGAGCGGCGCACCTCGTGTGCCAGAAACTCAAAGGGAACCAAGGGTAAGCATGCCCGTGGCCCCCTGTTCAGACTCAGGGGCGTGCATGGTCCCCCCTCTCCGTCCCCTGGTCAGAGCCAGGGGCATGCATTCCTGCGAACGCAGGAATCCAGGGGGAGCCAAAAGCATACATTCTCAAGCCAATGAATCAGCAGGACTTTCTTCAACAGGGCGAAGGACAAAACGAAGACAAGCTGGCGGCGTGGAATTTTTTCCAGCGGGCCTACGAATGTCAGATGAAAGGCCATCTGGACGAAGCCGTCAGCCTGTACCGGGATTCCATTGAAGTCTTTCCCACTGCCGAGGCCTACACGTTCCTCGGGTGGACCTACAGCTTTATGGGGCAGTTACACGAAGCCATCGCCGAATGTCAGCGGGCCATCCGGACGGACCCGGATTTCGGGAATCCGTACAATGACATCGGCGCCTATCTCATTGAACTGAACCAGTTGGATGAAGCCATCCCCTGGCTCGAGCGTGCCACCAAAGCCAAACGGTATGAAAATCCGGCATTCCCGTATATGAATCTCGGGCGGGTATACGAACGAAAAGGCGAATGGCTCCGGGCCATTGAATCATACAAAACCGCGGTGACACTCGATCCCGAGTACGCCCCCGCCAAAAAAAACATGATGAGGTTAATCAGCCTGATGAATTAGGCGTGGTGCTCTGGCCGTGTATCACGCCCCCCCTCCGTCATTCCTGCGAACGCAGGAATCCAGGGGGCGCAGGGTTTGCTGACGGTGGGCGACACCGCCGCCGTCATTCCTGCGAACGCAGGAATCCAGGAAGCGCAGGGTTTGTTGACGGTGGGCGACACCGCCGCCGTCATTCCTGCGAACGCAGGAATCCAGGGGCGCAGGGTTTGTTGACGGTGGGCGACACCGCCGCCGTCATTCCTGCGAACGCAGGAACCCAGGGGGCGCAGGGTTTGTTGACGGTGGGCGACACCGCCGCCGTCATTCCTGCGAACGCAGGAATCCAGGAAGCGCAGGGTTTGTTGACGGTGGGCGACACCCCCGCCGTCATTCCTGCGAACGCAGGAATCCAGGGGCGCAGGGTTTGTTGACGGTGGGCGACACCCCCGCCGTCATTCCTGCGAACGCAGGAATCCAGGGCCGCGGGAATACTATTCGCGAAAGGCATAACATATGGAAAACACGAAAACCGTCCTTGTGGGTGTCACCGACATTTTCTTCTACACAAAGATCCGTGATGCCTTTCGACCAGCCGGCTACGCACTCAAGCGCGTCACCTCTTCCGGGTCCGTCGCGGAACAGGTAGCGGCTCTGGCTCCGGTAGCCATGGTGCTGAACATGAATGACCCCGGGTTCGACGCCGCCAACACGCTGCGGGCGGTCAAAGATGATCCGGCCTGTCAACGTCTCCCGGTCCTGGCCTTCGCCAATCATGAAGAAGTGGACACATGGCGTCAGGCCAGAGCACTGGGCATTGATAAAATTGTCTCACGCAACGAATTTTCGGCCAGAACCCTGCCCCTTCTCGAAGAAGTCATCCTCTCCCCTCTCCCCCTGGGAGAAGAGGGCCAGGGTGAGGGCAGAAACGTGTAGCATGAAACAATCTGTCCTGCATCCCATCCATGAACAGTTGGGCGCGTGTTTTGACCCCGTCGGAGAATGGACGATGCCGGCCCACTACGGCGATCCCGTTGCCGAACATCATGCGGTTCGGAGAGGCGCAGGGATAGCCGATCTCTCGCATCGCGGCCTGCTGCAGGTCACAGGAGACGACCGTATCTCCTGGCTCCAAAGCATCATCAGCAACGACATTCTGCCCCTTCAGCCCGGGCAGTGGTTGTCCTCCGGTTTCCTGTCGAACAAGGGCAAAATGCTGAGCTACTTTCGAGTCTACCGGCTTGAAGAGTCCCTGTTCGTTGAAGACGCGGGCGAAGTGGGAGAGACCACCTGCCGGACGTTGAAAAAGTTTCTCCTCTACGGCACCAAGGCCACCATGCGGCATTGCGGAGGCACCTGGGGAATCCTTCTGGTCAGTGGCCCGAAGGCCGCACAGCTTCTGCGTCAGGCACTGGATGTTGACGTTTCCGCCCTCACCACGGGAGTTTTCCTGCCCCATGATCTGAACGGGCAGACGATGCTGATTGCCGGCACCCAGGAAACTGGCGAATGTGACATGGAAATCCTGGCACCCACGGACACCCTGGAGCGGGCATGGCAACACCTGTGGGACGCCGGCAAACCCTTTGACCTCCGGCCCATTGGGACGCAGGCTCGGGAGTCCCTGCGCATCGAAGCCGGCATCCCCCTGCTGGGGCCGGATCTGAATGACCAGATCGTGCCTCCCGAGGCGAATCTCGAAGGCAAAGCCTTCAGCTTGAGCAAGGGATGTTACCCTGGGCAGGAAGTGGTCGCGCGCATGGACACGTACGGCAACGTCAAGCGCCGCCTGGTGGGGCTGGTCGTGGAGTCACAGGAGAGCGGGGTTCCTCCGGCTCATTCCAAACTGTTCAGCGGTGACCGCGAGGTCGGCTGGGTCAGCAGTGCGAGTCATTCGCCCACACTGAATGTCACCATCGCCCTGGGGTTTCCGCTTCGGGATTTTTCCGCTCCGGGTACGGCTCTTGAGGTGGAAATCAACGGGCACCGCAAACCAGCTGTGGTGCGGGCACTGCCGTTTTATACGGCGGGTCAGGGGAAGGGCCTGTAGAAACGTAGCACGATCAACCTCCGTCATTCCTGCGAACGCAGGAATCCAGGATTTGGCAAGGGCTTTTCCGATAAACAGATCGACGGGCGTGACGGTCTCCGGTTTGTCGG
>RKSG01000019.1 GCA_007570995.1 Nitrospirales bacterium | reverse complement strand
ACCTCTTCCAGCAGACGATAGGGCACCTTCGACGCGGAAGGAATATCGTCGTCGCGGGTCAACCAGTTCAGGGTAGGCATGGGGTGTTATTCGTCTCCGACACCGATCTTCCGTGCAGATGACAACATGGTTTTCGTGTACAGGGCGTCTGGTTGTTGATTATGGTAAGGCAGTGCTGCAAGTAGTGGTTATTGTTTTTCGGGAACTTCTGACATGGCTTTGTTGTATTCGGCAATCCATTGTTCGGCTTCTTCCTTGGAATAGGCGTCTAGTCTGGCACCGCAATTTTCTGGCACGCCTAGGACTTTCGGGCGGCCAACGTGGGGTTCCAGTTTACTCCGCAACTCGTTTGCTTTTGCATCAGACAAGTCCTTGACAAGGGAATCCACATCTTCCCGGCTTAATCCACCCTCGAAAACTACCTCGGACAAGTCACTCTCTTTGCCAATCAACTCATTCATGTGATCTGCAAAGAGTTTAATGGCTGCCCAATTATCCTTCCCTGCACCCCGCAGATCTGCACAAACAAGCTCGGCCGCCTGCAAGTGTGCCCTGCTAAAATCAGCTCCTGGCAGGTGTGCATGACTCAAATCAGCCCCTGGCAGATGTGCCCCCCACAAACTAGCTCCTGGCAGGTGTGCTTCCCCCAAATTAGCCCCTGGCATGCATGCCTCGATAAAAACAGCCCCTGGCAAGTGTGCATGACTCAAATCAGCCCCTGGCAGATATGCTCTCCACAAACTAGCCTCTGGCAAGTGTGCCTCCCACAAATTAGCCCCTGGCAGGTGTGCCTCGCTAAAATCAGCCCTTGGCAGGTGTGCCTTGCCAAAAACAGCTCCTGGCAGGTGTGCCCCGATAAAAGTAGCCCTTGGCAGGTGTGCCCCCCACAAATTAGCATCTCGCAGGTCTGCCACGTTAAAAATAGCCTTTCGCAGGCGTGCCCTCATTAAATTAGCCATTGGCAGGTGTGCCTCTTTAAGATCCGCCCCGTTCAGAAAACTTCCCTGCAAGTTGGCCTGAAGACCTTTGAAGACCTGGTGATCCTGCACAAAAAGCAGGGTCAACAGGCTTTGCACTTCTTCCGATGGCTTTGCGTTGTATTTTTCTTGATACTTGTCTTCTCCCGTCGTCCTGCGGATATGCGCACAAAGAATGTCCAGTGCCGTCTTGCGCAACGCTTCGGTATCTTCAGCCAGATGGAACAGTTCGTAGGCTCCCCCCAAACGCACGGAGACCGAGTCATGCCCCAAATGCTCAATGGCGTTTTTCAGTCGTTCCTGCCGCTGTCCCTGTTCGGTTGCCTCTATGGATCTGGCTTGTCCCCTTGTAGCAGCGGCCTGCGCCTGTGCAGCAGCAGCCTGTGCCTGTGCGGCATCCTCCATCGCCCTGGCACGCTTGTGCGATGACAACGCTTGCCATAAGAGCAGCACACCGCCCTTGCAGATCCCCAGAAACGTCAGGAGCTCGTATTTTTCCTTCACCCCCACAAGTGAGGCAATACTTTTATGTGCCCATTCAAAGAACATGACAGCAAGGGAAAGCCCAAACAACACGACAAACACGCCTGCAACGACCAGTGTCATTCCTGTTATCCCGCGAGCATCCAACCATTGTTTCATCGCGCACACCCCAGGCAAGCAGACAAACCGGTACCCGCCCTGTCACTGAACCGGCATGGTGTCTCAGAACAAACGGGCGGAGGGACAAGCATGGTCGCCAAGTATTACAGATTACGGCAGGACTGCAAAGCCGACACAGCGGCTATCGCAGCAGATTTGAGGAGAGCACAAACGACACCCGCAACGAAGATTATACCGAGGACTTTGGTTCCCACAGACCAAGGCATGCAAGCAGGTTTCGGAGCTGGTCGTCGTGTTTGGCCGCCCGCAGCAGATGGTCTAACTTAAACTTCTGGGCCAACTGGTCCGCCGTCGGTGGTTTCTTGTAGCTTGGCCAAATTTTCAGCAACTTGGTCCGCGCCTCACTTGCTTGAATCCCCCGAGTCTTCTCTTTTCCCCGATGCAGCCGAAACAGGAGACCTTCCAGATTCGGAGACAGAAAGACGACCTCCAAGTCGTTTTCGCGTGCAACAGCCATGCATCACGCCCACGCCTCATATCCTCTTCGATGCGATCTTTATCAAGTAGCACCAGTTTCTTGTGATAACCTTCTTTCGCATCACGGCTTTCTTTTTTCACAGCACGGCTTGACAAATGGCTGACAGCGGTTTGGACAATGACAACGGAGTCTCCACCATCTGCAGGTTTGACATCCAGGGACAAACGCAGACCTTGCCGCTTGCACCACTTTCCCAGAAATATCACAAAGGCGACATCGCTTTCTCCCTCGACACCAATGAAGATGCTGCGCCTGGGTGGAACAGGCGGGGAGCGGCGAGAGCGGATCACGGGCACTCAACCAATCTGCGGGATACCGCCGAGTACACCGAGGCGGTACTTGGAGTACAGTCTGGTGTCCCGACGCAACCCCTGCACATCCTGAGCACCGTATACGCGTGTGCCACCGTCTTCACCTTTCTCGACGATAAAAAGCTCTTCCTTCTCAAGGTCGTCGAGCAAGCCAACATTGTGAGACGTCACAAGAAGTTGCGCGTTGCGAGGATTGGTCTCTTGAGACTGGAACTTGTGAAAAAGCTCACGGACGATATCCACGTGAAGGTTGTCGTCAATCTCGTCAATGACGGCGGTGAGGCCCAATTCCAACGCAATGAACAATTGAAGCCACAGGTGGAACAGGCGTTGGGTTCCGCCGGATTCATAGTGTAAGGGGATGGGAGTGTCGAGTGCGTGATGGTCGAAGAAGACATGCTTCGTCCCACCGATTTCTTGAATGTTCATATCGTGTATCGCCAGATCGCTACGCTGGAGGTCATATTTGAGTCGTTCTCTGTTGTTGGCATTACTCTCCCAAAAACTAATCAACGCTTCAGTCGGGAGCCTCCAATCTCCGTCGTACATAACATTGGTGGTCAGAAGGGAGTGACGCAGATTTGCCGCAATCCGCATGGCCAGCGGCACATTGGCCATGGCCAGTGTGGCAATGACTGAGACATCATTTCGAACGTCCTTCAGACGGTCATCTTTGGATGTGATCCCGAATTCACGGGAAAAGTAGATAGGCTCCCCTGGTGCCCCGCGATAGAAAAGTCGCTTCGGGCGACCTTTGGGGAAATGAAGGAGGGCTTCGGCCATGATCTGTCCGCCATGCACGGACAGTTCGTAGCGAAACAAATCCATGTTCACGCCCGGGGCCAACCAGTCTGCCTCCAACTCCAGGCAAAAGCGCGTCTGTTTATCTCGGAAGGTCGGCGAGAAGAAAGGACGTATCCGTTTGACTGGTGTTTCGTCTTCCCTCCACGGCGTTCTGACAATGCGGATGACCATGTCCAACGCACGGAGCAACGTTGTCTTGCCCGACCCGTTCGGCCCCATCAACACTACAACTGGAGGGAGCCTGATATCCGGTCTGACCTGGCTCTGCCGGAAGCGTGGCAGGTCGGGAGCGGTTTTCGGAATCCGAAGATCAAGAACCGCTTCTTCACGTATTGAACGAAAGTTGGATACCGATAGTGAATGAATCATGGGCGGATGGTAACGTTATTTTGTTGAGATGGCAAGTTATTAGGAATGAACGATTGGATTAGCAGGAAGGGGTGGCGGGTTTTCGCAGGAACGACGGGAGGGTGGCCGGTGCCGGGTGGCCGCCGGCGG
>RKSG01000097.1 GCA_007570995.1 Nitrospirales bacterium | reverse complement strand
CGCGCTCGTTCGTCATTCCTGCGGACGCAGGAATCCAGTCTTGGTCTTGGCGGGCGGGTTGTCATGGCCTGCCGTGTCCGTCTGTCCTTCCTGCGCCCGCGCTCGTTCGTCATTCCTGCGGACGCAGGAATCCAGTCTTGGTCTTGGCGTGCGGGTTGTCATGGCCCGCCGTCCCCGTCTGTCATACCTGTGCCCGTCGTCCCCGTTCGTCCTTCCTGCGCCCGCGGTGTTCGTTCGTCATTCCTGCGGACGCAGGAATCCAGTCTTGGTCTCGGCGGCCGTCTCGTCACTCAGTGTGCTGGATGTAAAAGGAAAATCCGGCTTGGGATGCGGCACGTGGAACAGGAGGGAGGGAAGGAGGGGGGTATCAACGCAACAAGGTGGCAAAGGCAGCCATGAGAGCCGTAAAGGTTCCCATCAGGCCTACGCCCAGTATCCGCAAGGCACGGAACAGGTCGTTTTTCAAATCTGTGATCTTGTCATTCAAGGCAGCGACATCGGTTTTCAATTCCGCGATCTCGGCCTTGAATTCTTTTTTCGATTCCGCGAAATCCGTCTTCAACCCTTCGACATCGTTTCGCAGCACCACCACGGTGGTTTTCAATTCCGCGACATCGATTTTCAATTGGGCGACATCGGCTTTCAAGTCCGCGAAATCCGCCTTCAGCCTTTCGACATCGTTTCGCACCACCACCACAACGGCTTTCAAGTCCGCGACCTCGGTTTTCAAGTCTGCGACCTCAGTTTTCAAGTCCGCGAAATCTGCCTTCAATCCTTCGACGTCCTTTCGCAACACCACCACAACGGCTTTCAAGTCCGCGACCTCGGTTTTCAAGTCTGCGACCTCAGTTTTCAAGTCCGCGAAATCTGCCTTCAATCCTTCGACATCCTTTCGCACCACCACCACGATGGTTTTCAAGTCCGCGACCTCAGTGTTCAAGTCCGCGAAATCCGTCTTCAACCCTTCGACATCGTTTCGCATCACCACCACAACGGTTTTCAAGTCTGCCATATCACCTTGCAATTTCAGGACATCGTCCTTCGTCGCGAGGTAGCGTGTCTGATCCAGCGTGATCTTATACGCGACCCCGGCGATACCTCCGGCAATCGCTTCGGCGTGCTGGCGGAGCAAACCGGCGGCTTCCAGTGCCCGGGCAAAGCTCAGAGCATCGAAAATCTCCGCGGTCACCGTTAAATCCCTGTTTCGTGCCATGACGAGCTCTCGGTGGCGCCTCAAACCGGTGATGTCCTGGCCACCTGCTGGCATGCCGGCAGATGAGCCAACTCACCCCGTCTCCACAACGCCCGGAACAGATCGGTTCTCAACCCCGCAACCTCGGCCTTCACATCCGCAACCTTGTTTTCAAGTCTGCGACCTCGATCTTCAATCCCACGATCTCAGACCGCAAATCCGCGACAGCATTCAGCATGTCTGAGACCCTGGTGATCAACGTTTCACTCTGCAATTTCAGGACATTGATCTTCGACTCGATGTCGCGTTCCTGATCCAGTGTGACCTTATACTGATACAGGACGTCGACAATCGCTTCGGCCTGCTCGCGGGGCAGGCCGGTTGCTTCCAGATCACGGGCAGATTTCAGAGTGTCAAAGGTCCCCATGGTCACCGTTCAACCCTCCCTTGCCATGACGCATGAGCGACGATGCCTCAAACTGGCGATGTCCTGGCCACCTGCTGGCGTGCCAACCGATTCGCCATCTCATACAACAAGGCCTCGGTTTCGTCCCATCCGATACACGCATCCGTAATCGAGACCCCGTAATCCAGCGTCCGTCCCATTGCCCAGGCCTGCTTCCCGGCCTTCAAATTACTTTCCAGCAGCAGACCCAGAATACGGGGTTGTGCCTCGCAATACTGGTTCAGCACCGAGCGGGCCACGGGAATCTGGCGCATATGGTCCTTATCCGAGTTTCCGTGTGAGCAATCCACCATCACGGGTCGTGCAATATCCTCGTGAGCCATTCCGTCCAGGGCCTGACGGATATGCATCTGGCTGTAATTGGTCTTGCCGCCGCCTCCGCGCAGCACGATATGGCGGTCCGGGTTTCCGTTTGTCCTGATAACGGACGTCACGCCCTGATGATTGATGCCCACGAAACTGTGATGTCGTCGAGCAGCCACCATAGCATCGAGAGCGATTTGCAGGCTGCCATCGGTGCCGTTCTTAAACCCGACGGGCATAGACAGGCCGCTGGCCATTTCCCTGTGGGTTTGGCTTTCCGTTGTCCGTGCGCCGATAGCCGACCAGCTGATGAGATCGGCGAGATACTGTGGCGTCACCGGGTCCAGCAGTTCCGTGCCGCACGGCATACCTGAGTCGTTCAGCGCCAGCAGAAGCGATCGGGCGCGTTGAAAGCCTTCTCCGATATCGCAGCTCCCGTCCAGATACGGGTCATTGATCAGGCCTTTCCATCCGACCGTAGTACGTGGTTTCTCGAAGTACGTACGCATAATCACCAGCAGATGTTCCTTGGTCGCGTCCAGCACCCGTTGCAGCGCCGTGCCGTAAGTGTACGCGGCTTCCGGGTCGTGGATAGAGCACGGGCCGACCACCACGAGCAGTCGGTGTCGGTCTCGTCCGTAGAGCACATCGCGGATGGCGTGGCGTGCCTGGAGCACCGTAGACTCTGCCGTGTTGGTCATGGGCAGGGATGCCTTCATCTGCTGGGGTGTCACCAGTTCCTTAATATCGACGATGTGGCGATTATCCAGAGAGTCCTGCACTGGGGGGTCCCCTGTGTGGCACGAAAGGCCTGGCGGGACATTGATCGTTGACGGCCAGGAAATCGTCTTATACTCCAAGCCGTCTATCCCTGCAAGGGATACTCGATTGTGGGCCATATCGATAAGTGGATCGTGGCTTCCTGACCGGGCGTATCCTGTGTGAGAGGGGGAGGGGAGTCGTTGGCGTAGGCTGTCATTCGGTGTATGCTGGCCTCCGTGTGCCAGGCGGCAGGGATGTGCCGCACGCCAGGCTCCCACCATGCGAGGCCTCACGCGATGATCTCTCGGCAATCACTCTTCGTTCCTGCTCGGGTCACCCACGTGCAGACCTACGACCATGGCGAAGTTCGCAAAATAGCCCTCACCCTGCCGGACACCGTCGAGATTGCCGGCCGTCCCGTTCCGGTGCATGATGGCATGAGTCCTGGTGCGGCGTTTCTCGTCAAACCCTTCGGCCTCCGGACGGGGAAACATCGTCGCAGAATGTACACCCGTTCCAACAGTGCCCTGGACAGCCCGCGTGTCCTGGAAACCATCATCGACCACACCCACAAAGACAAAGCCGACACCTCACCCTGGTGGCAAACCGAAGAGCCGGAGCGGCTCTGGCGCACGGGCGGCACCCTGGACGTGTGCATGGCCTGCGACGACACCCGACCGGCGCTCACCGTCTACCAGCACACCAGCACCGAGCGGCGTGACAACCTGATTCTCGAATCGGATCAACAGTGGCCGTCCATGCGCGTTGTGGCCATTGCCCTTGCCACGGGCATCACCCCGTTCCTGGCGCACCTCCGTCACATGCGAGCCCGGGCGTTTGGTCTGACGGCGAGCGAGCAGGCACCGGGTGGTCGGTTCAGTCTCATGGTCTGTGTCGCCAACCCTCGTCGTTTAGTGGAGCACCGTGCCTTACTGGACATAGCGGCGGCTCATCCCCTGCGTTTTCGCTACCATCCGGTCCTGATGCGGGAGTGGCCGGACGGTTGGGCATGGACGACGGGTCGTATCATTGGGGAGGAGC
>RKSG01000043.1 GCA_007570995.1 Nitrospirales bacterium | reverse complement strand
TGGACACGGACACGGACATTGACACGGACACGGATATCCGTATACTTCTCCCATGAAGTGGATGGAAGTAGTAGAAAATGGCACGGTGTGAATGATAAACAGGAAGGCATAGTTGAGTAATGTTTCCCATGTTCCTGTCTTAGCAGATGAGGTTGTGTCGTGGCTGCGACCACAAACTCGAGGGTGGTACCTTGATTGTACTGTGGGCCTGGGTGGAACGGCTGAACGCGTTCTGCAATGCAGTGGCCCGGACAGCAGGCTCATTGGTATTGACCATGATCCGCTGGCCATTGCCCTTGCCCATACACGACTTCACACCTACCAGCCACGGGTCCGACTCATGTGTGAAAATTTTCGACATGTGAAAACCGTAATGCACACAGCCAACCTGAAACGCGTAGATGGCATTCTGTTCGATTTGGGGGTGTCGTCCGCCCAGTTGGAACAGCCGGAACGCGGGTTTAGCTTTCAACAGGACGGCCCACTGGATATGCGTCTGAACCCCACCTGCGGCCAACCGGCAGCAACCCTCGTGAATACGCTGCCTGAATCGCAACTGGCCACGATCATTCATACGTTGGGAGAAGAACGGTACGCCCGACGCATTGCCCGGGCGATTGTCCACGCCCGCAGGCCTGCCCCACTGCGTACCACCATGGCCCTGTCACGGGTGGTGCAGCACGCCGTGCCACGGTCGTATCGCTACGGACGCCTGCATCCCGCGACACGCACCTTTCAGGCATTTCGTCTGGCCGTCAATCATGAACTGGACTCACTGACCATCGCACTCCACGACGTGGTGGATTTCCTGGCACCAGGGGGACGGCTGTGTGTGATCGCCTTTCATTCTCTGGAAGACCGGGTGGTCAAACACACGTTTCGACACATCGCTCAGAGGGCACCGGATCACTGGACCATTTTGACGAAAAAACCCGTGGTGCCCGCCAGAGAAGAACGGATGGCTAATCCGCGCGCGCGGAGCGCAAAGTTGCGCGTCATGGAACGCATGGCCGGGACGAGGGACAGCAGGCATGCCCCTGGCCCCTGGTCACCCCCTCCGTCATTCCTGCGCACGCAGGAATCCAGGAGAGCAATCGCGCTGCGAGGGCTGGTGCCAGGGGCATGCTTTGACCAGGGGGGACACGCATGAAACCGGTGCTCTGGATGGTGTGGTGTGTGGGCCTCAGCGGGGTGCTGCTCGTGTATGTGTGGGGAGGGGTGGACGTGGTGCGCGTGGGCTATGAACTGGGTGTCCTTTCAGGACAGAAGGCCGCCCTGGAGCAGGAACGCGACCGGTTGCGGATCCAACTCTCGCAGTTGATGGCCCCCGACAGCATTGCCAGGGAAGCCAACAGGAAACTGAACATGATCCGCCCGGACCCGCAGCAGGTGATCCTGGTGCCGGTTCGCGCGGACAGCGGAATGCTACGCAACGGGAAGGCACGGTCCCTGCGTGTCGCCCAACACATGCGAGACTGACCATGCCTTTCAACACGAGCGAAAACATGCCTGATATCCAGTCGGTGAGTTCCCGAAGACGTGTCTGTCTGGTGCTGTGTTTTCTGGTGGGATTTGCCGTGTTGCTGTTTCGGTTTTTTGATCTTCAGGTGTTGCAGGCGGACACGATGACGGAGAAAGCCCGTCGGCAGCATGAGAAGACCGTGACGCTGGATTCCAGTCGAGGGGCCATCTTCGACCGTCGCGGAAAACCATTGGCGTTAAATCGGGACGTGTCGTCGGTGTATGCCACGCCGACGGCGATTGACCGCCCGCAACGCGTGGCCCGCCAGCTTGCACAGGTGCTGGGCGTTCCACGGGAACCTCTGGAAAAGCGACTGCGAGCCAACCGGGAATTCGTGTGGGTGAAACGGAAAATCCCCGATGCGTCCAGTGAACGGGTGCGGGGCCTTGCCCTCCCCGGGGTCGACACCCTCCTTGAGGCCCGCCGGTTTTATCCCAAGGGGACCTTGCTGGCCCATGTCCTGGGATTCGCGGGCATCGACAGTCAGGGGCTTGAGGGCGTGGAACACGGCTATGATCAACACCTTCGGGGCATGGTCCGACGGGTGGTTCTGCATCGCGATGCCCTGGGGCACGTCATCATTCCCGAAGAGCGGCACATGCCCCAGGGCCTGTCAGGCCATGCCGTTCATCTGACCATTGATGAGGGTATTCAGTATATCGCGGAACAGGCGTTGGAACGTGCCGTGCGGGACACCCGTGCCCGGGGCGGGGTCATTCTGGTCATGGATCCCTCCACGGGCGAGATTCTGGCCTGGACGATTCGTCCCACGTTTGATCCGAATCATATCCAGCGGGTGTCACCCGAGCGGTGGAGGAATCGGGCCATCACCGATCCCTATGAGCCCGGGTCGACGCTGAAAGTGTTCCTGGCCGCTGCTGCACTGGCGTTGCATCACGTGCAACCGGACACGCTGCTGTATGCCGGCGATGGCGCGGTGCCGATTCAAGGCACCGTGATTCATGACCATGGGACAGGCGGGTGGGTGACGTTTCGCCAGGCTGTCCAGCACTCCAGCAACGTGGCCTTTGTCAAACTGTCGTTGGCGTTGGGCGAAGAGCCGGTCTACCGGTTTTTGCGTGCGTTTGGCTTTGGTGAGAAAACGGGCATTGATCTGCCCGGCGAATCAGTCGGGATTCTGCGAAATCCCGCTCAGTGGAGTCGGCGCACCTTACCTTCACTGGCCATTGGACAGGAAATTGCCGTGACGCCGTTGCAATTGACCACGGCCATGTCGGCCATTGCGAACGGAGGGTGGCTCATGCGGCCGTTCCTGGTGCGGGAGATTTCGGATGATCATGGACGACGCGTCTGGAAGCAGTCTCCCCGCATTCGTCGCCGTCCCGTTGATGCCGGGATCGCGCACACGGTCACGGATCTGCTGGTCAACGTGGTGGAACACGGGACAGGGCGACGCGCGGCCATCCCGGGCTATCGAGTGGCGGGCAAGACCGGCACGGCACAGAAGGTTGATCCGGGCACGGGGGGATATTCGTCCACCCGATCAATCGGATCGTTTGTTGGCTTTGTTCCGGTGGAGGATCCGAAATTCACCGTGCTGGTCGTGATTGATGAACCGCAAGGCCCGGCGTGGGGGGGGGTTGTGGCGGCTCCGGTCTTTCGTGAGGTGGCGGAGCAGGCGCTCCGGTATGCCAACGTGGCTCCCAGCCGGGACAGCCGGATGGTCACGGCATCCAAGGAGACGTCCGACCCTGACGGGTCTCGCTCCCACTAGGCCTCCCGGCCGTCATGCCTGCGGACTCAGTGATCCAGGAGATTCGAGATGACGCTGGCCGAATTGTTCATGCCCATCGAGACAGTCAGCGCGGCGGGCAACCTTGACGTGGAGGTGTCGGCCATTACGGATGATTCGCGGGACGTGATGCCGGGCGGGGTGTTTGTGGCCGTCAAAGGGCAGCGGACGGATGGCCATGCGTTTGTCGAGCAGGCCTGTCGGCAGGGGGCAGGGGGGGTGGTGGTGCAAGCGCCGTTCCGGGTTCCTGTCCGCTGCGCACACGATGCCAGCCCTGCCTGGATCACGGTCAACGATTCCCGGAAGGCGCTCGGTCGGCTGGCCGCGCGGTTTTTCCGGAACCCTTCACAAGCCCTCACCGTCGTGGGCGTCACGGGGACTAATGGCAAAACCACGGTGACGCATGTGAGCCAGGCCATCCTGTCGTCCGGCGGCTGCCGGACGGGTCTCATCGGGACGGTGGGGTATCGCCCCCTGGTCTTGCCTCCCCCCTCCGTCATTCCCCTGGTC
>RKSG01000044.1 GCA_007570995.1 Nitrospirales bacterium | reverse complement strand
TGAGCGGGAATCCAGAATCCGATGAGCCAAAGGCCGTCATTCCCGCCCCTGAGCGGGAATCCAGAATCCGATGAGCCCAAAGGCCGTCATTCCCGCCCCTGAGCGGGAATCCAGAATCCGATGAGCCAAAGGCCGTCATTCCCGCCCCTGAGCGGGAATCCAGAATCTGGTGGGCCATCGTGAGGTTTCATTGGATTCACTGCTCGCAGCTCGCGGGAACGACAACGAATTTCCTCCGACACCGTCCGGAGTGCTCTATGGTGTGAACCCGTACACATACTTGCGGAGCATCGTCCTAATCTGGTTAGATGGGGCCTGAGGATTTTCCAGCCGTGCAACCATCCCCCAAAGAACACGATACACTGCTGCAGGATTTGTCGAATACCATGCTGGATGTGTGTCGCGAATCCGTGACGCTGATTAAACGGAACGACCAGACCGCCTCGATCACACTGACCCAACAGCAGGAATGGGACGTGTATCTGGAACTGCTGAAGGTCATGTTTAATCTGGCCGACCGGGTGTCCGCGTTTTACATTCCCATCCAACAGCAACCCGAGTTCATGGACCGGCTTGAAGACCACGCGAGTGAGCGACTCAAAACCCTGCTGGCGCCCTCCTTGAGCGCGTCGCAGATTGATGAGCAGGAGATCGTGTTGTCTGTCGGCCAGGCCGTGGCAGACAGCCGCCAGACCTATGAACGCCATAAGTTTGTGTTCTCAGAAAACAGTCAGGAGCGAACCGCCTTTTTCCAGCACGCGAGTGAACGCGTGGCCGGCCGGGCCAATGCGGGTGACAATCAGGCCGTCATAGCGACGGCCATGCTCTGTATCAGCGCCGTGCTTCCGGCATTGACCGCTCTTTTCGAAGGAAAAACGCCGGCGCCCGACACGACGACCTCGCCGGCAACGGATACCGGGGGGAAGGCACAATCTTCCGAGTCGGCCTCTCCAGGCAGGCAGGCCATTAAACTCATCAGCGTCGTGTCCGCCATCAAGGGGATGGACGGGGAATTTGAAACCAGGTGGGGGTTGCATCCACAATTTCGACGGGATCTGAAACCGGATCAGATCGAAGCACTGACCAGGCATATGAACCGCGTGGCACAGATCATCGGCGATCGGTTTGCCATCGCCTCCTCGAAATTCCTGGGCCAGTCGAATACTCCAACTGGCACTGCCTGACGACCGTCACGGTTCTCTCATCCCCAACCAGGTCACGTGTTCACGAGGGCAATCCACACGATGAAGAAAGCCATCAAAATGATTCTGGCCTTCAGCATCATGTTCGGGGCGGGATACTATTTTGAGGCAATCAAACAGACATTCCAGACGGTGGATCCGAGCGATGTGGAAGAACGGGCACAGAAGGAAACGATGGACATTCAAAAAGAATTCCAGGCCGCCAAGTCAAAGTTTCTGGACGTCAATGAGAAAGCCAGGATCGAACTGGAGGACACACTGCATCAGATGGAAGGGAAACTGCGTCATTTAAGAGAGACGACGACGATGAAGAGTGCCGAAACCTCGCAGGCAGTCGTCGCCGACGTCATGGAAAAGATCACGCACCTTCGACAATCCCTGGCCGACGGCCAGAAAGCCGCCGCCCAAACCCTGCGCGACACTCAGGAAAAATTAGATGCCCTGCTGGATCGTGTCAGATAGACGGCAAGACGTCCGCAGGAGCGACGATCTCAGAAGGATGGTCAGGCCGGCATGGTCGCGGGCAACACGGAGGGCCATGTGGAACTGACAACGGTGGTGGATGGGAACGTCGTGAAGAATCTGGCTCCTGTCAGGCGTTGGCTGTCTGTTTTTTCCATGCTGCCAGAATGCGTTCCACCCGCATACGTACCACGAGGTCAGGATCTTTCATCAGAGGCTTGATCGCGTCCCGCCCCCGCACATCTCCGATTTTTTCCAACGCCGCCGCTGCAGTGAGACGCATCCACCAGTCCTGATCGTGGAGTAAGGCAATTAACGGGTCAACGGCATCCGGGTCCTTAATGGCACCCAGAGCCAGAACGGCCTGCTTGCGCACGAATTCATCCTTATCGCTCAAGGCAGCAATGAGAGAGGGCACAGCAGGTTTGCCCAGATCGATGAGGGCACGCGTGGCATCGTCTTTGAATTCATCGTTGTGCAGCATGGACATCAGAGGAGCCAGGACACGCTCGTCGTTGATCTTGCCCAGCGCATGAATCACATATTTTCTGGACTCCCAATCGCGCATGTACCGGATCAGCAACTCAACGGCGGGAGGCCCCACTTCGGCAATCGCCTCAACCGCTGCTTCCCGTACCTGCCAATCCCCGTCACGCAGTGCCCTGACGATGGGCTCCACGCAACGCGCATCCGCCATTTCCCCAAGCGTCACAACGGCTTCGCGTCGGACAACCCAGTCCGGATCTCCAAGAAGGTCTATCTGAATATCAATTTCGTCTTTGACCTTCTCTTCAACCGATTCAAGCTCTTCTTCTTCCTCCACCGCCCTGTCATCTGTCTCATCAGCGTCTTCGGCATCTGCCACCGCAGCCGTTTCGCCCTCCACCGGAGCGTCCGCTACGTTGTCCACGTCGACAAACTCACCCGTCATCTCTTCTTCAGAAAAGGCTGAAATGCCGGGGGCATTTGCCTGCCCCTGGCGCCCCCCCACGCCCCCCTGGATTCCTGCGTTCGCAGGAATGACGGAGGGGGGGGCTTGACCAGGGGTCAGTTCGGGATTTTCGGCGGAAGATTTGCGATCGTCGGTCATGACCTTGCCCCTTTCACAGCTTTCTATCCTGTGTGAGCCTGATTGCTAGGCAGCTTTGGATTTTTTCCCTGCAGCCATGGCAATCCGCGCTGCCTTGCTGCGAATTTTTCGCTGCACTCGTTTCAGACGTTTGCGTAACCGTCGCAACCTCTCCGCCTCTTCAGACCCGGCGGGATGTTCCTCTTTGGCTTTGTCCCGGACATGCTTTGCCAAGGCAATCCGATCTTCCTCGCATGTTCGCTTCCCGGCCATTGTCTCTCCTCTCCCTTCGATGACCAGTCCGATTTTCCCGTGTTCACGGGGCAACCGAGTCTAGTAGTGCCTTCTCCGAGTGTCAACGTGACTCCGTCGTCTGACAACACCGTGCAAGAGCTGCTCCGACGAGCCGTTACCGCTGCCAGTCTTTACAGAAACTTCGTTCATAGGCCAGGATCTTCCAGGCTTCTTCTTCAGTAATCATCGCGGGAACCATCGGCACCATGCCGGTCCCCGGGCTGCCGTTCTTAATGACCCAGAACAATTCCCCGTCCCGCCTTCGTTTCTGAAATGTGCAATTGGTGAAATCGCGGGGACCGGGATTCAGATGTCGGCCGATTGACCCATCGCCCATGCCCGTCCTGCCATGACATGACACACAGGCCCCCTTTCCTTCGTACAGGACCTTGCCCTCGGCAATGATCGCCAGCGGAGTGGTGTTCGTCGAACCAAAGGGGGACACCAGTTGTCGGGCCCATCGCCTTTCATTGAGCGGCACTCTGGGACGCAACGGCTGCACTTCTTCAGCCAGGCAGGAAACGGGAAGCGAACCCACCCCCACTGTCCCCAGACCAACAACCAGGCAGAGCATCCACAGACTCACATCCGATGATGAGAGAACACGCGGCATGATGACCCCTGGGGTGTCGTGAGGAAAAAGCCCCGTCCAGGACCGAGCCTGAACGGGGCCTGTGGCAGTCAATCAGCATCACACACGACTACTTTTTCTTCTTCTGCCATTTTTCGCAGAAGCTTCGCTCATAAGCCAACACTTTCCAGGCTTCTTCTTCGGTGATAGTGGCGGGCACCATGGACACCATACCGGTTCCCGGGCTGCCATTCTTAATGATCCAGAACAATTCCCCGTCTTTGCGTTTCTTGTGGAATTTGCAGTTGGTGAAATCCCGCGGGCCTGGAGTCAGGACTTTGCCGGCCGGACCGGAGCCGTCTCCTTTTTTGCCGTGACAATTCACGCACGTGCCTTTCCCCTCGAAAATTTTCTTGCCTTCTGCAACGATCTCATCAGGGGCCTTCTTGGTCGAGCCGTAGGGGGGCTTCATTTTTTTGGCCTTCCCACGCTCCGCCTTGGGAACCCGCGCTTTTAACGGATCTTTTTCAGGGCCGGCAAAGGCCAGGTCGCCACTGACAAAGGCCAGGGCCGTGAATAAACTGCAAAGCACTACCAATCGCTTCATGTGTCCCTCCTTTGAATAATGCATGCCCCTGGCGCACAGCCCCCCCACGCACCCTGGATTCCTGCGTTCGCAGGAATGACGGAGGGGGGGGCATGACCAGGGGAGTCCCTGATGCACACCGATGTCCGGAAGGTCGCCAGGGAAGACACTACACACCAGGCACATCCGTATGTGGACAGGACTCCCCGGCACCTGGTCCCGCACACCTCGCCAACATAGCAATGCGTTTTTCTTTCTGTCAAGAAACGGCACACGATAACAACAGACCGGCTCAACGCACCGGACCATCACCATCGCCCCCTACGATCAGCCGAGGCAGGAGACATGATCAGGAGAGGTCTTCAAAATGTGCCAGGCGTTTGAACGCCCGGAAGCGCGCTTCAATGTCACTGTACTGTAACGCGCGCAAGCGGTCCAGGCTGAAGCTTTCCACGGTAAAGGACGCCATGACGCTTCCGAAGATAATCGCGCGCCTCAAACCTGCATCGGACCAATCTCCTGTGGAAGCGAGATACCCCATAAACCCTCCCGAGAACGTATCGCCGGCTCCGGTGGGATCCAGCACGTGTTCCAAGGGAAAGGCCAGGGTACCAAAGACGTGTGTGCCGTGAAACATCAGGACGCCATACTCGCCACGTTTAATAATGAGATATTTGGGGCCACGCTCCAGAATGACTCTTGCGACTTTGACCAGATTGGAATCCTGGCCGAGTGCGCGCGCTTCTGCATCATTGATGATCAGCACGTCAATGTTTTTCAGCACGTCCCAGAGCATGTCCCGTTTGCCATCAATCCAGAAATTCATGGTGTCACAGGCCACAATCTGCGGCCGTGTGACCTGATTCAGCACCTCCATCTGAATCTCAGGGTCAATATTTCCCAGAAACAGGAGTTCGGGCGTGCGGTAGTGGGCCGGAAGCTGCGGACGGAAGGACTCCAGCACATTGAGGTGGGTCTCAAGGGTGCGAGCCTCATTGAGTTGACTGGTATAGTCGCCGTGCCATCGGAAGGTTTTGCCTTTGGAGCGTTCGAGCCCGGATAAATCCACGCCGCGGTTTCGCAAAAAGGCGATATGGGCCTCTGGAAAATCCTCTCCAACTACCGCGAGCAGGTTGACGTTGGCAAAAAAACTGGCGGCCGTGGCAAAATACGTGGCAGAGCCCCCCAGAACTTCCGTCGCCGCCCCAAAGGGCGTGCGAACCGTATCCAACGCCATGGTTCCCACGACTAACAATTGACGCATGTCAGGTACCCCCTGTGCTGGAGGGCGATGGTTCCAGAAACAGCTTATACCGACGCTTCACCGAAGCCGTCATGGCTTCCGGGGCAGTCAGGATGGCGCCGCGCAACGCGGTGGAACACGCACAGGTGCCCGATTCTGTCGATTGCCGTATGACATGATTCAGGAGACGTCTGGCCTGCGCGACATTCTGATGCATGATGGTCAACACCGCTTCGACCGAGACCGACTCTTCACTCTCATGCCAGCAATCATAATCCGTGACGAGGGCCATCGTCGCGTAACAGATTTCGGCCTCCCGTGCGAGTCTGGCTTCCGTCGCATTGGTCATCCCGATCAGATCAACGCCCCACTGACGATACAACAATGATTCCGCTCTGGTCGAAAACTGCGGCCCTTCGATGCAAAGATAGGTGCCGCCTGCATGGAACGTGGCACCAAGGGCCCGAGCGGCTGCGGCCAGTTGCGTGGTCAGGACGGGACACACCGGATCGGCAAAGGCCACATGCGCCACCAGACCCTGATCAAAAAACGTATTCACCCGCTTCATCGTTCGATCAATAAATGTATCGGGGAACACGAGATGACCTGGTTGAACAGTCTCTTTCATGCTCCCGACCGCGCTGACGGAAAAAATTCGCGTGACGCCCAGCGACTTCAACGCGTAGACGTTGGCACGATAATTGATCATGGACGGATTGATCCGGTGGCCTCGCCCGTGACGTGCGAGAAAGGCCACACGCCGATCGGCGATGGTACCAAGCACCACGGCATCCGACGGTTGGCCGAACGGGGTGGACACTCGCACCTCTCGCACCCGTTCAAGCCCTTCCATGTCATACAGTCCGCTCCCTCCAACAACCGCAATATCAGCACGTGGCTTCGGTGGCATAGTCAGTACCTTTCGGTTGTGCCCGCATGGGGATCGACGATGCCCGTTAACGGGTTTCCGCGCAACGGACGGATGCCCCGGACGCCTGCCCCTGGCTCTGACCAGGGGATTCCTGCGTGCGCAGAGCCTGCCCCTGGCGCCCCCCCTCCGTCATTCCCGCAGTGAGTTGAGCGGGAATCCAGGGGGGGGCTTGACCAGGGGAACGCAGGTCCCTGCCTGCCCCTGGCGCTCCTGGCGACCAGGGGGCGCCCCGGGCGACCAGGGGACGGAGGGGGTGCGTCCACGAAGTGTTCAATGAGTCGCATCAGACGTCGGGCAACGGATGACGCGGGCTCGTCAGCCTGGATCTCCACCCAGCGCAGACCGGGTTCCTTGCGAAACCATGTCATTTGTCGTTTCGCATACCGACGTGTATCGCGCTTGAGTCGTTGGACGGCCTCGTCAAAGGCATAGTCCCCTTCCAGATAGCCCGCCATCTGGCGATAGCCTAGACTCTTCATCGAAACAAGATTTCTGGAATATCCCCTGGCCAGCAGTGCGCGTGTCTCGTCAACCAGTCCTTTCTCCAGTTCATCGTTCACCCGTTGGTCAATGCGCTGATAGAGCATGGCCCGCTCCATCGTCAGGCCCAGCACCAAGGCACGAAAAGAGGGTGCATGGCCCAAGCCGCGGTGCTGCTGGTGCGCCTGCGAAAGAGGAACGCCGGTTTGCCGGTACACCTCTAAAGCCCGACGCACTTTTACCGCATCACGTGGATGCAGCCGTCTCGCGGTGTCAGGGTCCGCACGGCTCAACTCCTGATACATGGCCTCGTCTCCTCTGACACGCGCCTCAGCTTCGAGTGCCCGGCGAAGTGCCCGATCAACCGGGGGAGCAGACCACAGCCCGTGCAATAACGCCCGGACGTAGAGCCCCGTCCCCCCCACCACCAACGGGAGACGCCCCTGGGTGTGCAACCGCTCGATAGCCGGCAGGGCATGTCTCCGAAACTCGCCGGCATTAAACGGCTCATCCGGATCCACCACATCAATGACACGATGCGGCACGTCCCGTCTGTCCGCCTCCGGCGGTGTATCGGTTCCAATGTTCATTCCCCGATAGACCTGTGTGGAATCCGCCGTGATGATCTCCGTTCCCAGAGCACGAGCCACTTCGAGAGCAATGCGACTCTTCCCGATCGCCGTCGGGCCGACCAGCACGACGAGGGGCTTCAACGTGGAAGACCCCGTCGCCACCTGGAGGTCATGGGAGGGCATGTCGCAGGCAAGGCTGTGATGCGGGGACATGGTTACAGACGCCGAAACATTCGATGCAGTTCCTCACCGCCAAAATGCAGCGAGATCCTTCGGCCATGCGGACAGGTCATCGGGGCGCCTTCCTGCAGCCAGTCCTGCACCACCTGTTTCATTTCCGGTTCTTCCATATGACGACCGGCCTGTACCGCGCCCTGGCAGGCCATGGACGCCAGCACTGGTCGGATCCGTTTGTCCAGGGAATCAACGGATTGCCATTCTGACATGTCGTCAACAATATCTTCGAGTAAGGCACCGTAGTCCATCTGTCCCACGAGCGATGGCACCGATCGAACGACAAACGCAGACGGGCTCATGCGCTCCAGTTCGAGCCCGAGGGCTGCCAGTTCGGGCAGGATGGCTTCAAACTTCGTCGCCATCGGGATGGGGAGATCCACGGGTTCGGGAATAAGAAGCGGCTGGATCTGAATCTGCTGCCTTTCCCGTCCTTCCCATCCTCTCCACAGGCGTTCAAACAGCACGCGCTCATGAATCGTGTGCTGGTCAAGGACATGCAGGGTATCGCCAACACGCGCCAGGATGTAGGTGGCATGGATCTGTCCAAAAATCTGTATGGCAGGCGCATCCCCGTACAGCGATGCAGGTTCCTGCATCCCAGCCGCGACCTGTTGCTCGTCCCGGTCAACCGTCCCCTGGTCACGCCCCCCCTCCGCCTCCTGGTCGCCAGGGGCATGCATTCCTGCGAACTCAGTGATCCAGGGTGCGTGGGGGGGGGCTGCGCCAGGGGCATGCTTCGAGTCGCGTAGCTCCGAAGTGACAGACCATGTGCCCTGTTCGAGCGACGATTCATCTGCCGTCCAGGGCCTGTTATCTCTGCGCACGACTGGTTCTGGAGTCCCGGCACCCTCGTCCGCCAGCACGTGGGCTGGAGCCGGCGACGTGGCCGCCGCCACTTTGTTTTGCAGGGGAAGACGTATCGCCTCTTTGACCACGTGATGGACCAGGTCGGGATTGCGAAATTTCACTTCCCGTTTCGAGGGATGCACGTTGACATCCACCTCGCTGGCGCCAATCTCCACCATGATTGAAAAAACAGGATGCCGTCCTTTCGGCAAAAAAGAGCCATACGACTCATAAATGGCATGCGCGATGGTGTGATTTCTGACCGGGCGGCGGTTCACAAAAATTTCCTGGGGCGTCCGACTGGTTCTCGTGTGATACGGATTGATGGTCATGCCCTGCACGCGGACACCGGACGCTTCATAGTGAACGGGTAGCATCATCTTCATGACCGCCGCACCATAGACCTGGAGCAGGCGATCCTCCAACGTCGTGACTCTGGGATAGTCGAACACCAGACGATCGTTGTGCGTCAGGCGAAATTGGGTGGACATGTTGACCAGAGCTGCCTGCTGGACCACGTGTGCAATATGGGCACCCTCCGTCGTCGTCGTTTTCAGAAATTTTCGCCGGCCCGGAGTATTGAAAAACAGTTCTTCGACTTCAATACGTGTCCCCGGCGCAGCGCCTCGCTCTTCAACGGGAGCAGTGTCCCCGCCCTCAATGACGACGAACGTTCCGGACAGCGCATGATGCCGGGCCGTGAGCATACGAAAACGTGACACCGCGGCAATACTCGGCAAGGCTTCCCCGCGAAACCCGTAGGTGGCAATGCCGGAAAGATCATGATGGTGGCGCAATTTACTGGTGGCAAACCGCCGGCAGGCCAGCACGGCATCGGCCTGACTCATCCCTTCCCCGTCATCACTCACCCGAATCAGCGCCTTCCCTCCATCGACAATGTCCACCGTAATCACGGTACTGCCCGCATCCAGGCTGTTATCCAGCAATTCCTTGACGACCGACGCCGGGCGTTCCACAACCTCCCCGGCGGCAATCTGAGACGCCACAGATTCCTGGAGCACCCGGATTTTTGTTTCAGGAGATTCCATTGAGACCGTGCAGGCATGCCCCTGGGTTTGACCAGGGGATGGCTTGCCCGCGAGCCGAGGACCGGCCGGTTGTCCTTCGGGGGACAACCGGGACTTCGCCACCAGCGGGCTCCCGGGCGCAACAACGCGGCTTTTGCGGGATTGGTCCGTATGACTGGTCTGGCCCATCACGCTCCCTGATTCAGACAAGGCAACCGGCGCCTGCTCCCTGTGGGGGTCATCGTCCACAAACCTGTTTACCTGGGAGTCTTCTGCAAATCATTGAGCCAGGAATCGTGTTCACGCACCAGACTTTCCAGGTTGTCTAATTGAACGGTGAACTCGTTTAAGTCCTGCAACTTGCTCTCACTGTCCCGTACAGCCTGCCGGAGATTCTGGATGCTCTGCTGGAAGCCTTTGGCACCCTTCTGGAGACTTTGGACACCCTGCCGGAGGTTCTGGACGGACTGTCTGATGTTTTGGACACCCGTGAGTGCCTCGCCGTGTTTCTCCACCACGCCCTGCATCCTGTTAACGACCCGGTTGAGTTCCTGAACACGTTGAACCGGGCCCTGTAACGTTTCAAATTGTTCGAAGGCATCTTTCATCGTCTGCCGGAGAGCCTTCGTCTCGACATCAACCTTCTTCGCCAACGTCGCATACTGACTCCGTAATTGCCCTATCTGGTCAGTTGCACGTGCCCCGTCCTTGTTCTGGCTATCCAGCCTGGCACCAAGCTGATCCCCCGTCTCCCGTAACGCGTCGCGAAGTTGAGCCAAGGCCTGATTCGTCTCTTCGAGGTTGCTGGTGTACGCTTCGAAGTTGGTGGCGTACTGAACATCGGTCTGCCGTAACGTCGCGACGGTCTTGTCCAGTCTGGTCATGGTCTCAGACAGGCGCTTGCTCTGGGCCTCTATGGCGGCACCCAGCACACGATTGCTCTTCTCCAGCTCCGCATTGAATGTTTCATTGAGCGTTTGAATGGTTTGTCTGACATCACCTGCCAGGTAATTTCTCAGCGTCTGCGTATCCGCCTCGAGTTTCTTATGCAAGGCTTTCATGTCCTTCAGGACAGCCTCGTGTCGTTTGGTCGATGCCTCCCGTATGGTGCTCTCGGTGCCCGCGGCCCGCTTCTGTTCCGCAGCCAGTTTCTCCCCCACCCCAACCAGTTCCGCCCCCAGTTGCTGATTCACCTGATCCAGGCTGTCCTTGAACAACTCTAACGAGGTCTGAAAATCAGCAAACTGCTTCTGCACGGTCTGGTCACGCTGGTTCGATTGCTGGGTCAATTTTTCCAATGCCTGGTTCATGTTGGTGTGCAATGCTTCGAGCCGTTCTCCCAGTTGCTGTTTCACCTGATCCAGGCTGTCCTTGAACAACTCTAACGAGTCCTGAAAAT
>RKSG01000169.1 GCA_007570995.1 Nitrospirales bacterium | reverse complement strand
GAATGACGGAGGGGGACTTTTTGCAAGAATGACGGAGGGGAGGCTTTTTGCAAGAATGACGGAGGGGAGGCTTTTGACCAGGGGGTCTGGCACAGATGCGGGGACAGTGGGATGATGATTACGAACATGTAGTGAGCAAAGAAAGGTAGGTCATGGTCCGCAAAATCACAGCGACGAACACACCCAAACCACGAAGCAGTGCAAAAGGCAGTACAAAAAAGAAGACCGCGCCGGCACGATCACCCGCGACGGCCAAAAGCCGGACGCAAGGCAAGACCGTTAAGAAGGCTGTGTCCGGTTCGTCAACCGTAGAATTGAAAGTCGGACAAAAGGCCCCGGCCTTTTCCTTGCCGGATCAGAACGGCCGCATCAGGCGTCTCTCAGATTTCGCCGGGAAAAAAGTCGTGCTGTATTGCTATCCCAAAGATGACACGCCGGGTTGTACCAGGGAGTCCTGTGACTTTCGTGACGGCCTGGACGAAATTCATGACCATGGTGCGGTGGTGTTGGGGATCAGTGCAGACTCTGTGGCCTCGCATAAGAAGTTTGCGAAGAAATTCACGCTCAAATTTCCCCTGCTCAGTGATGAGGAAAAAACCACGTTGCGGGCCTATGGCGTGTGGAAAGAAAAATCACTGTACGGCCGGAAGTTCATGGGTATTGAGCGCACCACGTTCATCATCAATGAACAGGGAAAGATTGAAAACATCTTTCAGAAGGTCAAGGTGAACGGCCACCTGGAGGAAGTCCTGGCCGAACTTGACGTGATGCCCTGATGGCTCACGCGGAGCTGTGGGGGACCCGGCCGGTGATCCGGTATCGTTCTGAGCGTTCACGCTGGCGGTTCGCAATACAGGAGGCATAACATGGCAAGCATCCGTGTCGGAAAAGGCATTCCCGTCATCATCGACCATTTCGCGGTTCACTGGTCTCTGTCTGTGGGGCTGCTGCTTTGTGTCATCGTCCATCCGGGCATAGTCGAGGCCCAGACCCAGACAGAATTTCCTTTGAAGCTCCCGTTGGGTCTGGAACAGGATAGTCTGGTCATCCCTGAGGACAATCCCCTTACCGAAGAAAAAGTGGTGCTTGGGAAGCTGCTGTTCTTTGACACGCGATTATCGGCCAACGAGACCATTGCCTGTGCGAGTTGTCACAAGCCGCCGCTGGCGTTCACCGACGGGCAGCCGGTCTCCACTGGTATCCATCGCCAGCAGGGAGGGCGCAGTGCCCCGACGGCCATCAACCGGGTCTTCAGCACGGCCCAGTTCTGGGATGGTCGTGCCGCCACGCTGGAAGCCCAGTCCGTTGGTCCGTTTGGCAACCCGGTGGAGCACGGGTTTGCGAATGATGAAGCGCTGGTTGCCGCCGTGCAGGCAATCGACGGCTATCAACCGCTCTTTGAGCGTGCCTTCGGGCCGATGCCTGTCACGGTTGACCTGATCGGCAAAGCCATTGCCAGCTTTCAGCGCACCCTGCTGTCCGGGAACAGTCCCTATGACCGGTTCAGTCAGGCGGACGAGGCGGGTGCCGTATCGGAAGCCGCGCAAAACGGCTTTCGCGTATTTCTGGGAAAAGGGCAATGTCTGCGCTGTCACTCCGGGTTCAATTTCACCGACGAGCGGTTTCACAACCTGGGTGTGGGGTGGGAGCAGGATGATCGTGACCTCGGTCGTTATGACGTCACGAACGATCCAGAAGATCGCGGCAAGTTCAAGACCCCCACGCTCCGGGAGATTGCCAGGACGGCGCCGTACATGCACGACGGTCGCTTCGCGACCTTGCGTCAGGTGATAGATTTCTACGATCAGGGTGGCACCCCGAATCCCCACTTGGACATTGCGATCAAGCCGTTGAACTTAACGGAGCAGGAAAAAGACGATCTCGTGGAATTTCTGCACACGTTGAACGGAGAAGGCTGGGAAGTAGAACCGCCCGCGACGTTTCCCAAGTGAGTGGGGGGCACGTTGTGTGCCTCGAAGTGGTCACGCGGGGTCTCTATCGGACCACACGGCGTACTCGTTCCCGTTAGGGTCGCCGAAGTGGAAACGACGTCCACCGGGGAAAGAGAACACGGGCTTCATGATCGAGCCGCCGGCCTGTTCGATCTTTGATTGTGTATGCTCCAGGTCCTTGGAGTAGAACACGACCAACGCGCTGCCGTTGCTGGTGGAACAGGACAGGTTGGCCTTGAAAAACCCGCCGTCGAGGCCTTCGTTTGAGAAGGACATATAGTCAGGCCCGTACTCCACGAACGACCAGCCAAAGACTTCAGCGAAAAACGCCCGTGTCGCCGCCATGTTCTTCGCCGGAAACTCGACGTAGTTGATTTTTTCGTGGTGGTTCATGGTTGTTGTGGCATCGCTGATCTCTGCGATGATGGCTACCTTGGAAGAACTTCCATTGCGGGGCGTTCAAGCACGGTCTGTGTTCCTCTCAGCAGTTTGTACTCCTTCAAATAGAGCGTGCAGGATTCTTTGCCCGTACCTGCGACTTCTTCAATTTCTTCAACGCAGAAAAACGTGTAGCGTTTTCCAACTTCCAACCCGTCCAGACTTGGTCCTCCCTCTGCAACTTTGCCGGACTTAGGCCCTTCCTCTGTATTCAATCCCCAGCCACCAGCATCGCGATTAACTTTCACAAATTCCCCGACCAGTGTAACTGATTCGCTACTGAGGTCTGAGATCTTCGAAAGTGCTTCTACAAGAGGTTCAATTTCCGGCTCCAATATCGCGCTATGATTTGGTTTGGTAGACTGTGGCCCGACCCACGAATAACGCACTCCTGTTTTATGCTGCATCGGAAAGTTCACAAATTTCACATATGAACCCGCTAGATGCCCGCGGTATTTCCTTAGTGTTTCGGGTGACTGTTGAGGATTTGCGGCATTTTCGAAAAGTTCGCCTATGAGTTGCAGGGCACGAGGTAGCTCGCCGTTCCCAAACGGTTCAGGCAGGCGAGCTGCTTCGAGAACGACTCGGAACGATCCCGCCGCTGCCGGGACCACCACGTCCATCAGGTGGGCATCTGTCGGGTTTATTCTGTTCCGCTCAGAGTCGGGGAGATCCCGCCGTGCTGCTCTACAGGCATGCTTGACTATCTTCTGGAAGCGATCCAGCAACCCGACAAATGTGTCGACTCGGATACGGTGTTCCTCCGCAGCTTCCGGCGGGTCGACGATGATTTCGAGAACGAGATTATTACGTCTCTGTGCTTCCATGAGCACGTGATCTTCCGTGGGATAGTCATCTAAAACAAAACCTTCATCCGGCAGGAATTCGCTTTCCCTAAGCGGTGTCTTCTGCGGTACGAGTGACAACGGTTGACAGAGATCAGATTCCGGTACTGTCAGATACCATTCCTGGTCTCCCATTTCGACCAGCAATGACCTCAAATCAAGTGTGCCGCAACGAAATTGACGCAACCGCTCTGGAGCCACACCTTTCACGAGATAGCGGTCCTGTTCGTCCTCTGGTTCGACCATGACAGCGACATAGTGTCCACCAATGTCGTCACGGGCCTCAAAGACCTGTGGCCCATCGTAGTAGAAAAGCGTACTGGTGTGCAGGATCGTCTTCATGGAGATTCCACAGGAAGGTCTTTCTTATTCAGCTGGTTGGTGTCCCGCGCAGATAATCAAGACGAGTGCCGTATCGCACTGTCTCTATGGCGTGCCTGCTTCCTGCCTCACACCCCCCCGCTGAGTCGTCCCTGATACACTTCCGCCACGGGGCCTTTGAGGGTCAGGTTGTAGTGGGCATCAACCGTGACGTCCAGCCTGCCGCCGGGGGCCA
>RKSG01000185.1 GCA_007570995.1 Nitrospirales bacterium | reverse complement strand
TCGTTCAACGCCCTTCGTCGTCTGTGTCAATGCAAGGTGTGCCGGCCGGCGACGCCCCCGGAGCCGGGCAGGAAATCCTCGCGACGTCTGCTGTGATGTGCCTTGTGAAAGCCCCCCCTTCGTCATTCCCGCAGTGAGTTGAGCGGGAATCCAGGGGGGGGCGGTTGTCCGTGCGTGATCTCAGCATGCCCCTTTGCACGGCATGGCTCCCCGTTGTGCTTCCCCTGGTCAAGCCCCCCTTCGTCATTCCCGCAGTGAGTTGAGCGGGAATCCAGGGGGGGCGGTTGTCCGTGCGTGATCTCAGCATGCCCCTTTGCACGGCACGGCTCCCCGTTGTGTTTCCCCTGGTCGAGCCCCCCTCCGTCATTCCCGCAGTGCGTTGAGCGGGAATCCAGGGGCGCCAGGGGCATGCCTACCTGTCAGTTCTCCCGGCGTGACCGTGGCCCCAGGGTTAGATCCTCGTACCTCGTGAACAGGTATTTGGTGTCGGGGTGGAGAGGCGGGGTGTGGTCGCGGGCAATGTCGCGGGTGCGGAACAGGGGGGCAAGTCTGCCGGAGGGATCCAGGTAGGCCGCCCGGAGGGGCACGGAGCGATTGCGGTGATGGACCAGATGACAGGGCGTGGATCGAATGGAGCTGATCCAGGTGGCCACTTCGTCGGGATTGCCGATGGAGGCTGAGAGCAGGAGCAGGCGCGTTTGCGCAGGACAGAAAATAATCGTTTCTTCCCACACCACGCCGCGTTCCGGATCGGCGATAAACTGTGATTCATCCAGAATCACCAGGCCCAGCGTGTTCAACCGCATGTCAATCTCGCCGCCACCGGCGTCGTACAGCAGATTGCGCAGGATTTCGGTGGTCATAATCAGAATGGTCGCCTGTGGATTGTCGCGCCGGTCACCCGTGAGAATGCCCACGTTTTCCGCTCCGAAGATCTGCACGAACTCGGTGAGTTTGGTGTTAGACAGTGCCTTCAGGGGAGACGTGTAGATGACGGTTTGTTCGGCGGCAATGGCGCGGCGCATCGCTTCCACCGCGACGTAGGTTTTCCCACTGCCCGTGGGCACGCTCAGGATGACGTTGCCCGTTGCCAGAAGGTCGACGGCTTCCTGCTGCCACGGGTCGGGTGTGAAGGGCTGTGGTGGCGGCACGCCGATGTCCTGCAGGAGTGCCTCGATGGTAGTGGCCGGCGGGGCGTCGGCGGCGGGGCGAGGCGGATGGGAGCCTGGTGCCGGGGACTTTTGCCTGTGGGATCCCTCCACGACATGTTCCCCCCCTTCGTCCCCTGGTCGCACGGGGTGCCAGGGGCATGCATGCCCGCAGTACCCCCCTCCGTCATTCCCGCAGTGAGTTGAGCGGGAATCATGATGACCAGTTCTGCGTGGGGCGTGCTTCTGCCTGTGGGACCTCTCCACGGGTGGCGATGGGGCCGTGTCGGGCTGAGGGGGCGGCAATTCGTGCTGGAGCGATTGCAAGGCCACTTCAACGCGGGCGCGCTGGTCGGGGGGCAGGGACAGGAGCATATGAATCAGACGGTTTTTCCCCATGCCAGCATGTCGGGATACCCGTCCCTTGGCCAGGCGGCGCAGCAGTCTGCCCGGCAGGTCGGCTAATTGTGTCGCCAGTTCGTCGTTCGTCATGTGGTGCCGTCAGTTCCGGATCTCACCGGACACGCGTGCGGATTCCCGTCTCATGGCAATTCCCGCAGGACATCCCGTCGCATGAGGTCCATGGCCTGGTCCGCGACGTGGGCCAGCGCCGGATGGGTCGCTTTTAACCCATAGATTTGTGAGAGATATTCCAGCGAGCGGGCCAGGAGCCGGTACACGTCTCCTTCCGCCATGGCAGTGGAACGAATGAGTTCCTTCCAGGGCAATGTGGGTTCGGCGATCCACAGCGCCGCTACCGCCGCGACGTCTGACCGTAACAGGGGCGGCTCTTCGTACGTGGCCAGCGAGTAGGCCACCTTCCGAACCTGTCCGAGTACTGAGGCGAGGGCCGCGTTGCGACGGGAAAATGCGACCGGGCGGTCATCGTCGTGCGCAATGCCGGCCATCACGCCTGTCAGGAGCGACGGCTCGATCCCTTCAAACGCGCCCATTCTGATAAGCTCCGTGATGAGCAACGAATGATTGATGCGAATCAAACGCGCCCATTCACCATCGGCGGTGAGCTGACTGGCAGGCGTCAGGTAGCCGAAGGTCTGCAACACATCCATGTGTTGCCGGAAGCGGTGCCAGAGATCGGTGCGCAAGGCATGAATGGTTTTGGTGAACCGGTGATGATCCTGGTGCAGCCGCCATGCCCTGGGATGATCTTTCTGACAGGCGGGGCGGGACGGACACGTCGGACAGGGAAACTCACCGCTCAACGTTTCCGTCAGAATCGGGTTGTCGGTCACGTCCTGCTCCACGCGAATGGGCAGACGTTGCAGTCGGGCGGGAAGATTTTCCAGCGTGTGGTTTGCATGGGCCAACCCGTGGGACGTGCTCCACGGAAACCGTCTGGTCTCGGCCACGTCAATGACGGCATCCAGCACGGCGGTCACGGTACTGGCCGGATATTCCACAATCCGCCCGCGACTGCACGCGACGGTCACCATGGCATAGCCGCGGCTACGGCTGCGGTATTGCCGCAGCACCACGCCCCGTTCTTTGGATACTTCAACGAGGCGCCCCGGCGTGAGGAAGGGGAGTCGCGCAAGCACGTCCGGGGGGTCACGGTGCGTCTTTTTCAGGTGCACCTGTGAACGGCGTTGTCTGGCCTGGTGAAATGACTGCCACTGCGTAATCCAGTCGGCACATTCCCGTTGGCCGTAGGCTTGCAGTTGTGCATCCACCTTGTCCAGTTTGGTTTCATGGACGTTGGCGCGCTGGTTGAGTTGAAATTGCGCGAAACTTTTTTCCAGGATGGGCTGAATATGGTCAATGACATGCGCTTTCAGCAGATTCAGCACCATCGGGTAAGAGATCACAAACTGACTGTCGAGTGGCTCCGGGTTGCTTGTTAATCCGCGGGCAATACGGCCGACGTCAATATACGGCGAGGGCGTGACTACCACGAAGCCCACGTAGTCCTTGCCGCGGCGTCCGCCACGACCTGCAAGTTGCTGAATTTCACTCACGGACAGTTCCGTCAGGGTGCGGTTCTTGCGGATGTGCGACTGGGTCACGATGACGGTACGGGCGGGAAAGTCCACGCCGGCGGCCAGGGTAGTGGTGGCGAAGACGGCGTCCAAGCAGCCCTGGCGCATGAGTTCTTCGATGGCGATTTTCCAGGACGGCAGATGCCCGGCGTGATGCGCGGCCACTCCGTATTGCTGCACAGTGGGAATCAGGGGATGGTCGGTGATGCTGGGATACTCGGCAATCATCTTGTCGAGTGTCTGCATGATGACCGCCGACCGCTCCGACGGAATGGGAACGTGTCGGTGGGCAAAGCTGTCAATGGCTTCGTCGCAGGCCCGCCGGGACGTTAAAAACACAATGGCGGGGGTCAAATGCCGGCGACGGAGGATCTGAAGAAGATCGACTGGGTGAATGGCAGGTGGCATGAATGGGGCGCAGTGTAACAGAATCAGGAACAAAGTACAAAGGCCCGCCGAGCCGACGGGCTCTGGTTTGACGCATTTTTTGCCGTGGTGTTAGCGTGCAGCGGCGTGATGTATCATCTTACAGCGGCGTGCGGCTTCCTGTCGCGATTACCCGCTCATCCGTTTATCCCACATGCCGTCACACTCCGTGGCGTGATTGTGAAGGACCATGACCCTCAAACCGGCGTTTTTGCTGCTGTGCATGGTAGGGTGTTGTGGCTTTGTCAGTTACAACATGATCCGTATGCCGGCTCTGGCGTCGTTTGCCGAAAGTCTGGGGGCGGGGCCTGTGGCGGTGGGGTTCATCCTTGCCACGTCTACCATGACGGGCGTTGTGCTCAAGCTGCCGGTTGGCACGTTGTCCGATGTGGTGAATCGGTCACGGGTGATGCTGGTTGGCGTTCTGGCCTTTGCGTGGCCTCCTTTTGTCTATTCCCTGGTGTCTGATGTGGAGTCGCTCACGGTGTTGCGGGTCTTTCATGGACTGGCGACCGCCGTGTTCATGCCGTTGGCCCTTGCCACGGTCGCGGAGATGTATCCCACGACGAGGGGCGCGGCGCTGGGATGGTACACGGCAGCCGTCCAGGGTGGGGCGTTGCTGGGGCCGGTGCTGGGCGGGTGGCTCATTGACACCGTCGGGTATACGCACACGTTTCTGGCGGGTGGGTGGTTCGGAGTCGCTGCGCTCCTGATCTACCTGGTGTTCTGGTGGCACGCTCCCGCGCCATTGAGTGGGCAATCGGCAGACGGGAGGGAGATACGGGCTGTCATGGCGAACGTCTGGCGGGGGATACGGAGTGTGTTGGGGCATCTTCAGATACTCGCGGCGAGTGTTGCCGAAGCCGTCAAGATGGTAGGCACCGGCACCCTGATGGCGTTTTTGCCGTTATACGGGCTGTCAATCGGGTTGAGCCTGGCGGAAAGCGGGTTGTTGTTCGGGATACAGGGTTTCACGTCGTTTGTCTCCAGACCGGTGATGGGTCTGGTCTCGGATCGAGTCGGACGCCGGCCTCTGATCGCCATGGGTCTCATGGTGTGCGGGGGCGCATGTATGGCTATCCCGCACAATGTCCATCTGGGCGGGCTGTTGCTGTGTGCGGCGAGTTTTGGTTTTGGGGAAGCCGTCATTACGTCGTCGTCCGCCGCGTTGATTGCGGATGTCGGGGACGGCAACATTGGTGCGGGCATGGGGCTGCGCGGCACAGTCATGGATGTCGGGCATGCCGGCGGGCCGATTGTGGCGGGTGTGCTCGTGGCGGCCATCAGCTATACTGGCGCCTTCACCATTGTCGGGTGCCTTCAGGTTCTTGCGGCAGCCGGGTTTTGGGTGGTGACCGGTCAACGATCCGTCGCCCAGCCGGCCTGATGCCGCCGGGTGGTCTCTAAGACGAGGAACGTGGGTCATGGAAGCGGATCTCTCCATGGGTGATGTCATCATCGGCGTGCTGGCTGCAGCGGGGGTCTGTGTGTTGATCGTGGTCTTCGTTGTCGTGTGCCGCATGGTGTTTTTCAGCAAGGACAGGAATATGCCCCCGGGCGACGATGTTTAGCGGAATCGTTGAAGAAATGGGGGTGGTCCGATCCCTGATACGTGGCACGGCGCAGGCGCGCCTGTCGCTGATGGCGCGAACGGTTCTCGAGGATCTGCATCCCGGCGACAGTGTGAGTGTCTCCGGAGTCTGCGTGACGGTGACCGATGTTGACGAGTCTGGGTTTTCGGTTGACGTGTCCACGGAGACCCTGGCGGTGACCACGCTGGGAGCGCTCGTGGCTGGTGCTGCTGTCAACCTTGAACGGGCTTTGAAGGTGAACGACCGTCTCGGGGGGCATCTTGTGATGGGGCATGTTGATGGAACGGGCGTGCTGTGTGAACGCGTGCAACAGGGGAATACCGTGCTGCTGACCGTGGATGCACCGGACTCGGTCTTGCCCTATTGTGTGCGCAAGGGATCACTCACGGTGGATGGCGTGAGTTTGACCATCAATGCCGTGTCGGAGCCACGTGTGCGCGTGGCGGTGATTCCTCACACGGTCGCAGTCACGACGCTGGGAACCGTCCAGACCGGCAACGCCGTCAATCTGGAATCGGACCTGATCGGGAAATACGTTGAACGGTTGCTCCACAACAGCGGCAGGCTTCCGGAACGGGCGGCACCGGTCATTGACCGCGATTATCTGCGCAAGCACGGGCTACTCTGATACTGGCCCGACCCCGTGATCCTGGTTGCGTGACCATGATGAGCCGACTTTCCATTCCCATGCGCGTGCTGTTGTTTGCGATGGGTGTGGCTGTCACGATCCCTTTGTGCCTGTGGTTGATCGTGCAGGGCTACGAGTGGCTGTGCGGGGCGGGGATTGTGTGTGGCGGCGCGGAGTGATGTGCAGGGTGGGTTCCGGGGCGAACGCTCGGTTGATTTTGCGTTTGGGGAAAGGCTACAGTTTGGCTCTGGAGCATCCAGGGAAACGGTCGTGGTCAGTCGGGACATCTCAGGCGGCAGGGCATTGGAAGTCAGGCGGATTACCATAACGATTGGTGGCATCACCGTGGAAGCTGAGCTGAAACCCACGCGCACGGCGGCCGGCATCTACGAGGCCTTGCCTGTTGAAGCGGCGCTGAATCAATGGGGGGAGGAGTTGTATTGCAAGATTCCCGGCGTCAAAGATCATCGGGAAACGGCGACGACCAGTGTCAAAGTCGGGGACGTGGCATTTTGGGGGCTTGGCGAAATGCTGGCCGTGTTTCTGGGACCGACTCCCATGAGTATTGGAGAGGATCCTGTTCCCGCCGACCGGGTCAATGTGGTCGGACGATTACTTGGTGATCCAGGGGTGCTTCGTCAGGCGACCTCTGCCACGACGATGAAAGTTGAAAGGAAGGCCTGAGCGACGATGCGGGTGACCCAGGACTACATGCGAACGCTGGCGACGGCTGTGACGGAACGTCTGCAGGCGGAGGGGCTTCTGGAGGTGACCGGCTCGTCAGCGCGTCTTGTGGATTCGTTAGTCAAGGTCATGGAAGACGAGTTGTCCGTGGAAGACCGTCTGAATGCCGAGGTACGGGCGCTTCTGCAGCGGCATGATGCGGCATTGCAGAGCCATCAGGCGGATTATCAGCGAGCGTTCGAGATGATCAAGAACAAGTTGGTGAAAGATCGTGGGCTGGTACTGTAAGGCGGCCCTGCTCCCGCCCTGTGACGGTGCTCGTCGCGATCCTGTTTGATTGTGGTCCGGCATGCGTGTACTCCTCTCTGAAGACAAGCAGACACATCTTGCGCATCTGATCCTCCAGGCTGTTCAACGGACGCCCGAAGGTGTGCTCCGTGGCGATGTGGCACAGGCGTTGAAAGAAATCAAGCGTGTGCTCGCGGACACGGTGAGCGTCGAGGCCCGGATTGATCAGCAGGTACGGGCTCGCCTGGCGTCGTACTCCCGTCGTATTCCCGAAGGCTCTGCGGAATGGGACGTGCTCTACGAGAAGACGTATCAGGAGGAGATGCGCAAACGAAAACTCGGCTGACGGCTCTGTCCTGTTGTGCCGGCGAGCTGGAGGTATTGGGACGATAGGTGGCTCTGCGAAAGCGTAGTCGCCAGCGAAAAAACGAGCGGACAGAAACGAGATGGCTGGATTAAACATAACTATTGCAAAGACATTCAAGAGAGATGAACGAGCGGTATTGTTTCATGGAGATTGCCTGGATTTGCTTCAATCGGTCCCGGATCGCTCCATCCAACTTGTTGTGACATCGCCGCCTTATAACGTTGGAAAGGAGTATGAAAAGAAATTACACCTAGAGACTTACATTGAGCATCAGGCCAAGGTGATTAAAGAATGTGTTCGCATCCTTTCTGATACAGGAAGTATTTGTTGGCAAGTGGGAAATTATGTCAATGATGGTTCGATTATTCCGCTTGATACGGCGTTGTTTCCGATATTCCAGGACTTCAAACTCGTTATGAGGAACAGAATTATCTGGCAGTTTGAACACGGACTCCACTGTTCGAGGAGATTTTCCGGTCGTCACGAAACCATAAATTGGTTTACGAAGAACACCAAGAATTATGTTTTTAACCTTGACTCAGTGAGGGTGCCACAAAAATATCCTGGGAAAAAATATTTCAAGGGACCGAAAGTCGGGCAACATTCCTGTAATCCACTTGGTAAAAACCCTGGAGACGTTTGGGATATTCCCAATGTGAAGAATAATCACGTGGAGAAAACCGAACACCCCTGTCAATTTCCCGTAGGATTAATTGAACGGATTGTTCTGGCGATGACCAATGATGGGGATTGGGTATTGGACCCATTTCTGGGGACTGGCACGTCCTTGATTGCTGCCATCAGACACAACAGAAGGGGGGCCGGATCAGAAACGGAAAAAAAATATATTGGTATCGCTAGCAATAGAATTCAAAAAGCCATCAGAGGTACGTTGCAAACAAGACCAATGAATAAACCCAAATATGTTCCTCCTGAGTCACATACCAACACGTTGAATGGAATTCCCTGGAATCGGCCGGAAGAACAACTCTGCCAGTTGCGTTTGTTAGAGAGCCAAGAAGCGTATTGTAATGGAAATAGTTGAAAAATATTCTCACTTAAATGGCCTTGAATTTCTGCTCGTGCATAAACCTGAGTTGTGGGAAGAAATACAGAAAGTTATTCGGCAGGTCGACGGTAAGTCTTGTAAGACAAAAGTATCAGAAGAGAAAACCATGAAAGGCCGGTTGCTGTACAGCCCGGGTGCGATGAATAAGGCTTTTAAGCGTTCTCTTGGGTCCCGACAATGGCAGGAAAGTCGAGTGAACTATTGGGTGACCACGGATGAAAAATTGATCCGTCAAACTCTTACAATACCTGCTGAGCAACAGAAGAAAGAAATTGAACAAGCGGGACATACTCCGATTTCCAGCTACAACCAGACAGATTTTGTGAAAGATAGAGTAGCTATTGAGATTCAATTCGGAAAGTATTCGTTTGTGGCTTACGATTTGTTTGTTAAACATCTTGCTTTTTATGTTGGAGACCAAATTGATGTTGGCATTGAGATATTGCCAATGAAGTCACTGCAAGCCGAGATGAGTTCCGGGGTGCCTTATTATGAATGGGGATTATACAACGTGATTAGACAAGGGCGTAGTATCCCACCTGTCCCACTCGTGCTGGTAGGCATTAAGGCATAGCTGTTTTGTCTGACACATCACTCCCAATGGAAGAAGAGCCAAGCCTGTTTTTCTGGTAAGAAAACAGACTATGCCGCTTGTTGGGTACACGTGGCTAGTGGAAGGCACAGGGAGAATTGTGGACCTCTTGAATGATCACCTGATTAGACTAGTCAATGACAACATTCTTTATGTGATTCGCATGCAAAAAGATCGCGAGGACAAAGTCCATGGTGACATATTTGAGGAAACTAAAGGGGATATCTGACCATGTGCTCCAGAATTGTGCAGGTCATACTTTCTTGCTTTTCCTCATGTTGGGACTTGGCTTTGGCTACCCCCTCACACACGTCGCCGCTGCGGAACAAGTCGAGGGGCGGCTGATTGTCGAAGACATTCTGGCCAAGCCGGGTGCCTCCGTCACACTGGAGGCTCGATTGATCGAAGAGGGCCTGTTGGGCAACAAAGGCCTGGGCGGGGAGACCATTGCCTTTGTTGTGCAGGGCCACCAGGCTGGTACCGCACTGACCGGCGGGGACGGGCGAGCCTTTCTGGAATTCAAGACCCACATGCGGGGCAATCATCCCATTGTCGCGACAGTCGAAGCCAGCCCGCGCGTGGCCTCGGTGGAAGGCACAGGCAATCTGGCATCCTGGGAACGCCGACGCCCGATCCTCCTGGTTGATGTGTCCACGCTGATGCAACACGACGAGTCGAATATCAAAGACTCAATCGCCAAATCGTTCCCCGAACTCTCGTTTGTCGCGTCCCTTCAAGCCTTCGGCTCGCCCCGGGATGATGCCCGTGATACCCTCATCAAGTTGGCCGAATTTTATTACAACGTGCTGTATCTGCATGATCACCAGGACACGGTTCTGCATGAGACCCGCGCCTGGTTGCGACAACATCAGTTTCCCGTGGGGATTGTCCGAGTGGTGCCACAGGACTCCAAGGCACTGCTGGCCCTGATGGAGCGGTTGAAAGATGACGGGTGGGACAATCTGGAGGCTGGAATTGTACGGACACGGGATTTTGCGCAGACGCTGGTGAAACAACGGCTCAAAACGGTCGTCTTTCCCGATCCGAAGGAAAAGAAGACCTATCCACACCGCGCCAGGGTTGTGCAGGAGTGGAAAGAAGTCCGGCAACATCTCTAGCGCAGCAGGGGCTGGATAGCCCGTGCGTTGTGCAATGACCCATGTGTCATCAATCCCGCCTGTTGACGTTTAGCCTGCTCTCCTGCGCGCCGCGTGGATGTCATTCGTGATGAGAATGCGAAACCCGCCTGTCCTGAGCCATCATGCGACTGGACGATGCTGTAACGGGGTATCGTGTCAGTCGGAAGCCCGCTGTGAACGGTATTCTTCAGGTAGCACACTGGAAAGAAGTGGTTGTCACGGTGAAAAACGGGAAGGGAACCTCACCCATATTTCTTGATGGAGAGAGAGATGACGAACGTTCAACAGTCGTCTATCTCCGAGCACATCAGCGACGCCGAATTGTGTTTGGTTGGTATGGAGGGAAGTTCTCCCATTTAGACTGGCTCCTCCCTCTTCTTCCCTCGTGCCACCACTATTGTGAACCATTTGCTGGCTCCGGCGCTGTGTTGCTGAATCGGGCATTATCTCCTGTGGAGACGTACAACGACGTCGACGGTGAAGTGGTGAACTTCTTTCGTGTCTTGCGCAATCAGCACCAGGAACTGATTCGGGTTATTGCGCTGACGCCGTTCTCGCGTGAGGAATATTACCGTGCCATTTACGGTAGCGTGAAGGGAATCGATGATGTTGAGCGCGCCAGGCGTTTCTACATCAAAGCTCGGCAGACCCGTACAGGGCTTGCTCAAACTGCATCCCTTGGGCGTTGGGCCAATTGCAAAAATACAAGCCGTGCCGGCATGTCTGGTGTGGTCTCACGCTGGCTGGGGGGCGTGGATGCCCTTGATGAAATCGCCCGACGTCTGATCCGAGTGCAAATTGAGAACAGGCCCGCTGTGGATGTGATACGACTCTACGATAGCCCCAACACGCTGTTCTATTGCGATCCACCCTATCTGCATGCCACACGTGGTGATGCCAAAGCTTATGGGTTTGAAATGGATGAGAAACAGCATCGGGAATATGCGCAAGTCGCTAATGAGTGCAAGGGCATGGTGGCTGTGTCGGGATACGATCACCCTCTGATG
>RKSG01000121.1 GCA_007570995.1 Nitrospirales bacterium | reverse complement strand
CGTGGGCACTCTGGATTCCTGCGTGCGCAGGAATGACGGCTGGGGGCGCGCCACGTGGCCGGGACACGTTGGCCTCGGACACGCTGCCTGAACGGTTTGTTGCCGTTACCGGTGATGATTCCTTATACTGTCCGTAGCTTGTATGACTGGTTCTGTCCCCGGTTCCCTGTTGTGTCTCCGCCCACCATGGGCCAGCTGACCCCCGGAACATTCTGACTGACCCGCACATGTCCCTTCAACCGATATATTGTTCATGACCATCCAGGACCAGAGTCCCGGCGCCTCACTTCGAGGTCTGCTTGTTGCCCAGTTCTTCGGGGCGTTCAATGATAATGCCTGGAAGCTGATGGTGGCACTGCTGGCTATCAAGCAACTGGCCTCACAGGTGGAGGCAGGGCCGGAATTCGAAGCCGCTTCCCAGGCCCGAACAACCCTCACCTTTGTCGTGTTTACCTTGCCGCTTGTGCTGGTGTCTGTCTTTGCCGGTATCTTTTCAGACCGATTCAGCAAACGCTCCGTGATTGTGGTGCTGAAGGCAGTCGAGGTGGCGTTGATGGCCCTGGGCACCCTGGCACTCTACGTCAATCCATCAGGGGGAATCCTGCCACTCGTGGTGCTGGCCGGTATGGCGATTCAAAGTGCTCTCTTCAGCCCGGCAAAGTACGGGATTTTGCCAGAACTGCTCCCTCACGAACGATTGGCCGTGGGGAACGGACAACTGGAACTCTGGACCTTTCTCGCCATTATCGGCGGAACCGGACTGGGCGGTGCGCTGCTCCAACTGGCAGGCGAGTCGCCATGGTTGGCAGCACTGAGTCTGCTTGTGAGTGCTCTGGTGGGATTTGCCGCGTCGTTTCTGATTCCGACTGTGCCGCGTGCACGGGCCACCGCCGGACTCGGTTCCACGTTGTACGGCGCCTGGGAGGCCGTACGGGAGGATCTGGCTTTGCGACTGGGCGTCGCGGGAAACATGGCGTACTGGACCATTGCCAGTCTGGTGGGACAGGATATTCTGGTCTATGCAAAGGCCGCACTGGGGTTGTCCGATTCGTTGTCCGGTCTTCCGTTGGCCACGTTTGGTATTGGCGTGGGCATCGGAGCCGTGCTGGCAGGAAAACTGTCGTATTCCAAGGTGGAGATGGGCTATATCCCGCTCGGGGCGATTGGATTGACGGCAGGACTGTTCTGCCTTGGCCTCGTGCGTCCTGCATTGCCCGGGACACTAGTCGGCACGATATGGTTGGGGATCGCCAGCGGGTTTATTGTGGTGCCGCTGAACGCGCTGATTCAGTGGCGCGCTCCGGAAGATCGCCGTGGCGCCGTCATCGCGTTCGGGAATATCTTTTTGTTTGCCGGCGTGCTGGGGGGATCACTGGGTGCCTGGGGACTGTCGTCGCTTGGGTTGGACTCCAGTGCCATTCTGGTCGTGTCGGGACTGGTGACGGCAGTGCTTACGGCCTGGGCCGGGTGGGTGATGCCGGCACTGTGTCTTCGCTTTGTGTGTTGTCTGGTCACGTATACGGTGTATCGTCTGAACATTGTGGGACGGGAACATGTCCCCGAACATGGCGGCGCGTTGCTGCTGCCTAATCATGTGTCGTTTGTGGACGGGTTGTTGCTGTTGGCGAGCCTGGATCGCCCGGTCCGCTTTCTCGTTGATCGGCGCTATTACGAGCGTCCGCTGTTTCATCAGATCGCCCGGGTGATGGGGGCGATTCCCATTGCGTCCGACGGGTCGCCGCGCGAGATTCTCCGCGCGTTCCGTGAAGCGATCCGGCGGCTGGATGAGGGGGAACTGGTCTGCCTTTTCCCCGAAGGCCAGATCACGCGCACGGGCGGGCTGCTGTCGTTTCGCCAGGGGTTCGAACGCATCATCAAGGGCCGGGAGACCCCCGTGATTCCCGTTTATCTTGATCGGTTGTGGGGCAGCATCTTCAGTTTTATTGGCGGAAAGTTTCTGATGAAGTGGCCGGAGCGCGTGCCGTATCCGGTCACGGTTATTTATGGCGCGCCCATGTCCTCCAACGTGACGGCGACCGGGGTGCGACAGCGCGTTCAGGAGTTGGGTGAGGAAGCCTGGCGCATGCGCCGGTCTGCCCGACGACCGCTCCATCATACCTTTGTCCGCGCGGTCCGCCGCCATCCGCTGCGCCTGGCCTGTGCCGATGTCACGCGACCGCGTGTCACGTGTCTGGAATCGCTGACTGGTGCCATTGCTCTGGCGCGCGCGCTTCGTCCGCACTGGGGGAACCAGGAGACCGTGGGGATCGTGTTGCCGCCCAGTGTGGGTGGGGGACTGGTCAACCTTGCCGCGACGTTGTCGGGACGGACGACCGTGAATCTCAATTACACGACCGGGCAAAGCGGTATGGCGTCGGCCGCGAAGCAGGCCGGGCTTGAAACGATTGTCGCCAGCCGTGTGTTCACGGAGAAGGCGAATCTCACCCTGCCCGAAGGCGTCACCATCATTTGGATTGACGACGTTCGCAAGACCATCGGGTCGGCCCAGCGATGGGCGGCCCTGGCCCTCGCGATCATTGCGCCTGTGAGACTGTTGGAGCAATACGCCGGCGCGAGGAGGCGTCCGCAGGTGGATGACCTGGCGACGATGATTTTCAGTAGCGGCAGCACAGGGGATCCCAAGGGGGTGATGCTCAGTCACTTCAACATTGATGCCAACGTCGAAGGTGTGGCGCAGGTGTTTCATCTGGGGCCGGATGACCGGGTGTTGGGCATCCTGCCGTTCTTTCATTCGTTCGGGTATCTTGCGACGCTTTGGTTGGCCGTCAATCATGGCGTGGGGGCGGTGTATCATCCGACCCCTTTGGATGCGGGTGCCATTGGTGAGCTTGTGCATAAACATCGTGTCACCATCCTCATTGCGACTCCGACCTTTTTGCAGTTGTATATCCGGCGGTGTATGCCGGAGCAGTTCGGATCGATTCGCGTCGTGCTGACTGGTGCCGAGAAATTGTCGGAGCGTCTGGCCGGTGCGTTTGAGGCAAAGTTCGGGATTCGCCCGATTGAAGGGTACGGGGTGACGGAATGTTCTCCCGTGATTGCCATGAACTGTCCGGACTTTCGGGCGGCGGGGTTTTACCAGCCGGCCTCGCGTCGCGGGACGGTGGGCCAGCCCTTGCCTGGGGTGTCGGTGCGTATTGTTGATCCCGATTCGTTTGCGCCTGTGCCTGTTGGCGCGTCCGGCATGTTGCTTGTCAAGGGATCAAATCTGATGCAGGGATATCTGAACCGTCCGGATCTGACAGCCGGGGTCTTACATGACGGCTGGTATGTGACCGGGGATCTTGCCAGTGTTGATCAGGACGGGTTCATCACCATCACGGACCGGCTTTCCCGTTTTGCCAAAATAGGCGGCGAGATGGTGCCGCATGGTGTTGTTGAAGAGGCCTTGCACCAGGCTGCTGGTGTTGAGACGCGGGTGTTTGCCGTGACGTCTGTCCCGGATGACAGGAAAGGAGAACAACTGGCGGTCCTGCACACGTGTGAAGAAGAGGCCATTCCCGACCTGCTGGCCAGCGTGGCCGCGAGCCAGTTGCCGAATTTGTTTATTCCACGCAAAGATGCCTTCTTCAAGGTTGATCACATTCCAATACTGGGGACTGGAAAAGTGGATCTCCGTGAGTTGAAACGAGTAGCATGCGAGCGTTTCGCGGTCAGGTAGCCCTCTCGTGTGCAGTGTCCCTTGGTCAAGCCCTTCGTCATGCCTGCAGTGTGTCCCCCTTCGTCATGCCTGCAGTGTGTCCCCCTTCGTCATGCCTGCAGTGTGTCCCCCTTCGTCATGCCTGCAGTG
>RKSG01000105.1 GCA_007570995.1 Nitrospirales bacterium | reverse complement strand
ATCCACAAGCGTGCAACGGCTTGCAGGACCGATCTCCAGTCGTGGCGCACCAGTTGCCCCCACACGCCCTCCTGGCCCAGCGCAACCAAGGCCAGGAAGAAGGCCCACACGATATTCGTCTGGCGTATGAGAAGCGACAACCCGACCACCAGTCCCGCCAGCTGGTATCGGCGCGTCAGCGTCAGGAACAGCACACCCAGCAGGAACAGCAACGCAGGGATGTCTGTATAGATCAGAAAAAAGTAGGGAAAGACAAGGAGACACAGGAGAAACAGCAGCGACAGACTGACCCGATTGTTTTTGCCCAATGCGCGGGCACACAGAAAAAACAGTACCATGATCGGGAAACACAGGATCGCACTGAGTATCCGCACCGTCGAATATGAGTGGGTCCCTATCCCCCAGGCCACGGCGGCAACAATGGCATGATAGCCCGGGAGCATGGTGACACCGTTCCGACCAACACCGTCGAATCGTCCATCGATGAACGCCTCGATTTGCGGATAGTGATACTCTTCATCGCCCTTGTGTTCGTCAGAGGTATGCATCTGCATACCCAGCATATACACCATGAGGATCACGAGACCACACAGCATGGGGACCATGGCAGGGGAGACCCCTGCATGCTGGAGGGTCGACGTCCCGTCTGAATGTTCTCGGGCCTGCGCGGACGGACGCCGTGCGGTGTTTCTCTGTGTCTTGTCAGGTCTTGATGGCGATTTCCTGGCCACGATCTCTCACCCTCCTTCGTCTTCCAGGCCATACCCTGCCGGGTTGCACCACCTTCCCGAACAAAAGAGGATGACACACTGCACTACACGAGGTTGTTCGTGCTTGATGATTACAGATACCGGAACCCGCATCTCCCCCCAACCCCATCATTCACGCGAAAAGCCCGCCCATAGTCCGAACAGGAGCGTGAAGCCAGTTTTTTGCGTCTCACTGTTTCCAGTCAAAGCCGATCTCTCATCCTGCCAGTCTCGCCAGGCTGGGTTGCCACGTCACAGCCACGGGCAGGCATGTCGCAGGAATTGACAAACAAGGCAAGTGATCGTGCGCATGCATGAGCAGGGCGTATATGCCCCCCCCTCATTGACCGCACGGTGGTGACTATGCCACATTCAGGCTCCTCCTGTACAACGTCTGTTTGAATGACCATGTGAGGATTGGAGAACCCAGATGACATCGGATTGCAAACACCACAGTCGTGAATTAACGGAAGGGCCCGGACGGGCCCCGGCCCGGGCAATGTTACGGGCCGTGGGGCTTCGGGATGAAGATTTTTCCAAACCGCTTATCGCCATCGCCAATACCTGGTCCGAGATTACTCCATGTAATCTGCACCTGCGTGAGCTTGCCGCGTCTGTCAAAGCAGGAATCCACGAGGCCGGCGGGGTGCCACTTGAATTCAACAGTGTGGTGGTGTCCGACGGAATCAGCATGGGCACCGAGGGCATGAAGGCTTCGCTGGTCAGCCGCGAGGTCGTGGCCGATTCGATTGAGCTGGTCGTCCGCGGTCATTTGTTTGACGCGGTGGTGGCTCTCTCCGGATGCGACAAAACCATTCCCGGAACGGTCATGGCACTGGCCCGACTCAATCTTCCGTCCCTCATGCTGTATGGAGGATCCATCATGCCCGGCCAGTTCCAGGGACACCAGGTCTCGATTCAAGACGTATTCGAGGCCGTGGGAGCACAGGCTCGCGGCAAGATGTCAGAGGCCGACCTCCATGACCTTGAACGTGCCGCTTGTCCTGGAGCGGGTGCCTGTGGCGGACAATTCACCGCCAACACCATGTCCATTGCATTTGAGTTCCTGGGGATCTCGCCGATGGGATGGAATGGCATTCCAGCGTTGGACCCGCACAAAACATCTATCGCAACCCAATGCGGGCATCTCATTATGGATCTGCTGAAACGCGACCTGCGACCCAACGCCATCATCACGCGGAATGCCCTGGACAATGCGATCGCCGCAGTAGCTTCAACCGGCGGGTCGACAAACGCCGTGCTCCATCTGTTAGCCATTGCCCATGAAATGGGCGTAGCACTGGATATTGACGATTTCGATACCATCAACCAGCGAACGCCGCTGATTGCTGATCTGAAGCCCGGGGGGCGGTACATGGCCGTAGATTTGTATCAGGCCGGGGGCACCAGTCTTGTCGCCAGACGCCTGCTGGAGGCTGGCCTGCTCAACGGCAAGTGTCTCACCGTCACGGGACGCACCCTCAGGGAAGAAGCCGGTACCGCCAAGGAAACTGTCGGACAAACCGTCGTCCGTCGCATGGATGACCCGATCACCCCAACGGGCGGCCTGGTCATTGTGCACGGGAATCTGGCTCCTGACGGGTGCGTCATCAAAGTGGCAGGACAGCAAAAAATGACCCACACCGGCCCGGCCAAAGTATTTGATTGCGAAGAAGACGCCTTTGCCGCGGTGCGGGACGGCAACATCGTGGATGGCGACGTCATCGTGATTCGCTACGAAGGTCCGCAGGGGGGGCCTGGCATGCGAGAGATGCTGGGTGTGACGAGTGCCCTTGTTGGTGCCGGACTGGGGGAAACCGTTGCCCTGCTGACGGATGGCCGGTTTTCCGGGGCCACGCATGGGTTGATGGCCGGACATGTGACTCCGGAAGCCTCCCGGGGTGGTCCCATCGCGGCAGTCAGAAACGGGGATACCATTACGCTTGATATCCCGAATCGGCGTCTTGATCTGGGTATTACCGGGGATGAAATGCAGACCCGCTTACGCGAGTGGACTCCACGCTCTCCAAAATACACCAGCGGCGTTCTTGCGAAATACGCGAAGAGTGTCGGGTCTGCCGCCAAGGGTGCGGTCACTTCGTAAGATCGCCCGCATGTTCCTGAATGAGCCCCCGAGACAACTGAAAGCAGCCGCGGGACCCGACCTCCACCACCTCGCTGCAACACTGGTTGTCCTTATTCTGTCCCTAACGGAATGTTTTCTTTGTACTGCACGATCCTGACGGGTTTGAACGCACGATCTTTTCTGCCCAGGGCTGCTCGCTGTTCGACCTCTTTCAGAAAGTCTTCCGGCCCATGAATCGGTGAATAGGTCATCGTGACAAGCACATCCATGGATGGAGCATCCTGGGGAGTCGGGACGGTAAACGTCTCGACCCGTTTTTCTTCAGGCTTGAGTACGGTATCCCGCAGGACGCTCACCGCTTCAAAGTCGAAGATCGTGGCTTTGCCGTGTTGATCACCAAAGACACGTTCATAGTAGCGCTGTTCGGAATACGTTTTACGCAAATTTTTTCCCAAAATCGTCACATCCAGTTCCATGCGAGACCATCCCGGATGGGGTAGCGGCAAATTATGCGGGACAAGGCTCTGGATCGTGACAGTGACTTCAGATTCCTTCCCCCGCACTTCTGTCTCGACATCCATCTTCACAGCATCAGCACGAACCTTCCCAAAGCGACCCGGAAAACTGTGATTGGAAATTTTTCGGTTACGCTCGCCGTTGGCTGATTCTCCAAAGGCCTCCGGCATATGACACGACTGGCAATGTTGGCCCTTCTGTTGGGCTTCGGCCCGTTGCCAGGGGCCCAGGATGTCCGGCAGCTTTTCATACCCAGGCAAATTTTCATGACAGGCCACACAGTACTGTGATTGACCATACAGCGCTAACGGGGCAGATTGATGAGCCAGATTGTCCACAGGCTTCTCATAGCTGCCAAACACGACCCGCCCAAGTTGATACACGGGATGCGGAGGATGCTGGTTGGGGTCCACGTCGCTGATTAAGTGGCATTGCGAACATCCAACCCCGTCCAGGGCCGGGTCACCAGATGCAATTTCCTTGATATAGACATTCGCATGGTCCGGATATTCCAGCACACTCGGCGCATGGCACCGAAAACACAGTGTGCCGTCTTCATCATCAGATGTTTGTCGGTATCGCTCTAATGATACACGGAACGGAGAACTCAAAATTGAACGAGACTGGGCCGATGCCTCCCATTCTTCAAACACGCGCAGGTGACACCGCTTGCATTTCTGAGAATGGGGGAAGGCTTTTTCAAGTGATTTCCCTGTCTCCTCAGAGGCAGCCAGTGTGACCGTGCCAGCGAGGTCGACAACTAACGTCAATGCGACGCTCACGGTGAACAAGCCCGCTGCCCAGCATGTCACGTGGAATAAATTTTTCATGAAGCCGACCTCAACTCATCCAGCCTGTACCCACGAACGGGTCATCAGGGATCAGACTGTAAGGACTTCGTTCGGAACGTCAGCAGTCGTTGCGAGGCATAATCCACGAGAATCTCTTTGGCTGCACGCTGATCCCGCTCGCTACTCAGCGTCAGAAGATATTGATCAAGCAAGGCCTGGCCTGGTTCAGGAATCAAGGCATACCTTAAGGTCGCTTCCACGAACCGTGGCATGGCCCCCTCTGTGACCTGTATCGAGAAGGGCACTTTCCGCGTGGTGCCTCCGTTGACGAGCGGATTCGGAATCGGGCCACGAAGAATTTGCTCAAATGGCAATCCAAAATGCTCCTGGCTGGATCCCAGGACATGACCATCGGCGTCTTTGACAGTCACCGTTACAAAAAACTGCTTGAGAACAGGATCGCCCCCGGGAAACATGTGGGGGAGACTCCCATTCCTGACCAACACCACGCCATCAACGCTGTGACCCGACTGTTGGACATCAATGTCCACACGGGAAAACCACTCCGCCTGCAGGTTGCGATTGCTGAGCATAATGCCCGGGATCACAATCCCCTGAAACCAATGCCGCCCGATAGGCCGCGTCAGCGACCCTCGTCTGGAGGTGGAACTGCCCGTTGACTGCTCCATGTGACAATCCTGACAAATCGTCCCCTGCAAAATCTGTCCCGGCAACGTGGCCATGGTCACATCTTTCACTTTACTGAAATGACAGGAGGCACAAAATTGTGCCCCACGATACACATCAGACTGTTTCGAGGGATGCACAAGATTGTCCTCGGCATTCGCATAGGGGCCGAACATGGCCTTTTGGGGATTGATACGAAACGTGGGGTAATCCGTCGGATTGTCCTCGACGGAATCAATAAGATGACAGGACGAACAACCAATCCCTTCAACGCCAGGCTGTTTCCCCGCGTGCCTTCCTCGCCGTTTCGGTTTTTCAGACAGAACCTGTGCGATAATTTTCTCCGTGTGTTGAGGGAAAACTGTCACTGCAGGCGCATGACATGCCAGACACCGACGTTGTTCATCCACGGTTGGACCGGTCTGCAACCAGACCCCGAGCACCGTTTTGAACACGGGGGACGTCAGCGCGGTTCCGTGCAACAGCGCTCCATCCACGCGACCAAACGTCTTGAGGTCAGGGGTTTGCTCTCGCATTCCTTTCCATTCTTCGTAGTGGCGGTCATGGCATTGTTTACATTGATCGGACGGGATAAACACTTTTTCAATTTCCTTGATCCACGCATGGTTTGACGGATCACCCGACCGGTCCTGGGCACTGGCACCGGAAAGTGGCACCCACAAGATTCCCAGCAGGATGGCCAAGTATGTCCATCCCGACATGCCATGGAGTATTGGGCGATTCCCGGAGTCACGAAAAGATGGCATAGTCTCAACTACCCCTTATCGGTGCGCACAAAATGGAAGTTCAAGCCACCGCCAACACCTTGATCGTCAATGCCAGCTGCTTCAAATGTTGCCACTGAAAAATTCTGAGTCGGCATCGCCTTTTCCAGTGCCCTGCCCAAATCCAGGATATTGCGTATTTCCTTGCCGTCCACTTCCTTGATAATGGTCTTGACCTTGATGCCCGCACGATCAGCCGGTGTATTGCCAATCACCGCAAAGATGACCACGCCCTCGGCCCTGGTGAGCCCGAGAATCTCTTTGATCTCTTCGTCAACCTCTCCAACATCCACTCCAAACTCTTCAGCCAGGGCATAGGCTTTGTCCTCAGTCATGCCATCTTCGCCGGACTGGGCCACAGAGACACCGCCCCACTCCCCCGCAAGGCCACCGATAAGCATCAGCATCATGCCCACAACTCGCAACGTCATCATCCGAATCCGCCGCCCCTCACAGAACAAAAATGGCAACCTTCCATCTCCAACGTTTTGTGAAAGCTGCTTACGATTTTACAGGCGTTGTGAGCCCACCGACAGGATCGACCAGCAACTGAAGCCAGGATGCAACTGCTTTTTGTCCATTACGTTCTTTATTTTCGCCATTCCAGACGGCAAATGAAACAGCCTGGGTCCGGCCAGGCACCAACAATGCCTCATTTTCCGTATCATCCCCCGGTTGGGTCAATGGACGTCTCATCACGACCCGCCAGAATCCGTTTTTCCATTCGGCTTCACCTTTGATCTTGCCCTGACGGACTTTGCTCGTCAGGGTACTGAACCCTCCTCCAATGAGATCTTCGATTGATGAAGGCCGGCGGGGAATGACCTCAAAGCGACGAATCCCGCGTTTGCGTCGTTTGGTTTCTTTGGCTCTGGCTTTTCTGCGATCCACGTCGCTTTGCCAATCCGCCTTCCAGTGCCAAATGTTCACATAGTGGTCCAACTGCCCCATACAGAAAAATGCGGGCGCATCGCCCAGAGGGAGGGCCAGAGCTGCCCCGTCACGAAAGACTCCCGGAGTCAGCCGTTCGTTTTTGGTCGCATCCTGCCATTCTACTAAAAACGCAATGTCCTTGCCGTTATGGACAGAACGGACGGAAATGACTTTGGCACTTGGTTCGGGCCAGACCGGTCGAGTGATGATCTGACCGCTAAGCGGGACGGGCATGGGGGCAATGGTCTCCCATGCAGCATCGGAAGGCAGGGTCGGTATATCCCCTTCAAGAAAATGCGACCGGATGACAATGCCCTGAGAACTGACCACGGGAATGCCCAGCCAGCTCAATACCCCTGCTGTCAACAGTACGGCGGCTCCCGTAACGAAAATAGCACGAGGCAGTGTTCGTCTCAGCTTCACAATATCGGTTCTCGCATCCGGGGAAACTCCCATCCACCGACCCGGGCCATCATACGAACAATGGACACAAACCTACGACATCGTACACATGACCCCAGATGGGCTTACCACAGTTTGACCCGCCGAATTTTATTTTCATTGCGCTCGCAAATATAGAGATAGCCTTGTGCATCAAGGGTTAAGCCTGACGGCGCATTCACCACGGCATTCACCGCTGGATTCCCATCGCCATGCGCCAACATATCCGCGCCTTCTTTGGCCACAAAACGTGCGGCGCCACACCCCCCCATATTTTTGTCATCGTATCCACTGTCCCCGTTCCCCGCGGCGGTTTCGATGAGACCCGTGACGGCATCAACTTTCCGAATACGATGATTCATCGAATCCGCTATATACACGTTGCCATCGTGATCAACGATGGCGGCCTCCGGCACATTCAACATGGCCCTGACCGCCGGTTTGCCATCCCCATCATATCCATAACGACAGACCCCGGCGATTGTGGAAATAATGCCTGTTTGCGCATCAATCCTCCGAATACGGTTGCTCGCTTTGTCCGTGAGCAACACGTTGCCGTCGCGATCCACATCAATGGCCACAATATCCCACAGTTTCGCTTCGATCGCCGGCCGGCCATCGTCAAGATAGGGAGACAGATCCAGATCATCCGAACACTGGGGGCGAAGCCACCCTTGATCATCAGTGAAGTCAATACCAATCGCATCACCGGAAAGTACCACCAAATTCTGCGCGGTTAAGGGACTGATCCAGTCTTCATCCTCTCTGGACCAGGTTCCGGCAATGGTGGTGACCATTCCCGTTCGTGGATTGTACTTCCGAATGCGGTGAGCCTGGGTATCCGCAATATACAGATTGTCATTCGCATCAAACGCGATCGCGCCGGGATAGCTCAAATTGACTTCCAGCGCAGGGCCGTCACCCCGAAAGCCGGAATCACCAGAACCCACAACCGTCGTGATAATGTCGGTCCGATGATCGACTTTCCGAATACGGTTACTTCCCGAATCGCAAATATACAAATCGTTATTCGAATCAATTGCCACGCTGAGCGGCAAGTACAGACCCGCTTCCCCGCAGGGGCCGTAATCTCCGCTGTAACAGGTTTCGCCAATGCCAGCATAGTTATGCAGGATGCCGGTCTCCAAATCGACCCGTCGCACCCGATCGGACCCATTTTCAGCGATGTAAAGCCATCGGCCTTCCCGGTCCACACAGACATGATTCGGTAAGGGAATCCCGGCTTTCTTCGCACGTTTCCCATGACCCGTACTTCGGGATTTGCCATTTCCCGCAAAGGTTTCAATTTTTCCAACCAGTGTTTCTACGCTTGCTTCCATCCCACACTCCCCGTCCCGTGAGGACCCACTCCCGTTTTTGTTTCTGAAGGCATCACACTCCTAGATCTTGGACGCCCGAACCGGCTCTGCTTGAGAGGCAGGCGCTGACGAAACCGTTTCTGCCTGATCGCTCGGCGTGGCCGACGCCGCGTGTAACGTACCCTGGCCGCCTCCTGAATCAGGAGCATGGGTCGGTTGTGTGTCTGTCACATGTGCCTGGGATTCAACGACGTCCGCTTCATGCACGGATTTTTTGAAACCCTTGATTGCCTTGCCGACTCCCTCTCCAAGCTGAGGCAGTTTACCGGCACCGAAAATGATCAGCACGATGAAGAGGATTAAAATCAACTCGGTAAAACCCAAGCTCCCAAACATGATGGTGTGCTCCTTCTGAGGTGAGACGAAAATGATCAGGATGAAGGTTCGTCACGAGTGCGTTTCGCAAACCGTTGTTTTAAACGTTGTCGTGCCCCCTCGGCCTGTTCAAACATTCTACATTTTTCATAGGTGTTGATGAGATTGTAATACGCCAACGGTTCATCCGGGCTGTGCATCACGGCTTCTTCCATGATCTTCACAGCCATGTCGTTCTTTTTCAACGTGAAGGCGATATCCATAAGTTTAAAACTTGATTCCAAATGGGCAGGATCAAACTCTAATACTTTCATATAGGCTTGCACCGCCATATCCAGTGTATTGTAATCCGATACTTGAGGATTATCTAACTGTTCGTAGACACCCGCTAAATTGTACCACGCAATCGGGTCTTCAGGGGTAATCTCAATTAAGCGCTCAAAATACTCCTTGGCCTGCATATACCTTTTTTTCTCGCTATGCAGCCTCCCCAGATTGAACAACGCCAGTACGTCATACTTATTCAACTCCAACGCCCGCTCGAATTGAGGCCGAGCATCATCCATCATGGCCTTGGTACCATAGATGGTTCCCAGGTTCGAGTAATACATCGCCAGGGATCGATCCATTTCCGTTCTCAGCCCCTCAGCCATTTCTATAGCCTTTTTGACCTCGACCAGGGCTTCGTCGAATTTCCCTTTGCCAAAATACAGCTCCCCCAACCGACAACGGGCTTGAAAATCATCGGGAGACTCACTGAGTAATTTTTCAATCTCCGCAATTTCTTCATCCGGGGTTAACGGCTGTTCGTGAGTGCGAGACTCAGGAAGTGTGCCTTCTTGTTCCGTCGTAGCCTTTTCCGATTCCGTGGTCATTCCACACATCCTCTCAACGTAGTGGACTCAACGCGGGTGTCGCCGCGGGAGACAACACCGTGCCGGCTTTGTCCCGCAGCTTTCCCAATCTTCCCCGCTTATCAAGCGTCAACAATATCAATCCCACAACAACCATGAGCGTCAAATGTGACAGTTGAAGAGCGTATCCCGCCATAAACATCAACCCCAGACCATAGCCGGCCAGCCGACTGATCACGATCAGTTTCACGACGGTGTATGCCCAACAGGTAAAGCCCGCGAGATAGAACGCAAAGGGCAAATAAAAGGTGTACCCCATCCCCATCTGGAACACCCAACCAATTCCCTGCCCTGCCTGTCTCGCGTCTTCGGCAAGTGTGGGACTGTAGAGCGACAGGAAAAAATCAATATACAGCAGCGCGCCAAAGGTTACGCCACCACTCACCAGAAGGGTCAAAGCCCATTTCCGTTGCGTCCTGTTTTTGGTAAAGAGTGACGTACTGCCATACGACCACAGCACCAGGATGCTCGCCAGCACCATGAGGGCTTCGCCTCCCCGACTCACTTCATTCACAAGGGGCGGCGGGTTGACAATACCCAGTAACCCGTAGGTCGTGGACACCGTCTGGTAGTAAATCCACCCGGAAATGCCCAACACAAAACAGCCCACCGTGACACGTTGACTCCAACGATGATGTGTCTCCAGAAACTCCGCCATCAGAATGATCAGAATCGCTCCAGACACCGTATTGTAGATCACCGAGCCAAGCATAGCAGGTGGTACGATGAGATAGGCTATCGTCAACGCAACGAGCAATGAAACAGCCGGAACCAGCAAATGATCGTAACGCCCGGACCATGCCGATTGCCGTGATTTGTGAAGCAGCACGATGGACAAGACCAAAAACAACAGGATCGCGGTGACATTGAGCAGCACAAAGCCCAGCGAAGACAGCGTTTGAAACGTAATCCTGACGGCTTCAGATTCTTCAGCCAGTTTGGCCATGTGCATGCCCAACCGTGATACCAAGCGGTACAGAACAAGCTCCAAAAACGCCGAAAGCAAGAGAAACTTTAACGCATATTCAAACAGAATTCCGGTGGACTCAGCCTGCCCGGACTGGGAACCCGATGGTGTCACGTTTATATTCTCCACTGCGACGTCCTGTCGTTGACCGCCCTTTGACCGTCAGCAAGGATTCGAGAACCCCGTGACGGACAGCCCTGCTTATGAGACGGTGGTACATGCAGGCACATGGCGTTTGTTATGTCGAACGATATACAACAACCCGTCAGCCATCGAATAATTAAACGGTAATTCCACAACCACTTCGCTTATTTTTTCGTAAACGTATTGATACAGTTTCTCAGCCTGTTCAGGCGTCATCCCCTGCTTGACTTCATAGAAAAATCCCAGGCTCAAATCTTCGGCGGCCGGTCGCATAATCCGCTGAATACCG
>RKSG01000148.1 GCA_007570995.1 Nitrospirales bacterium | reverse complement strand
AGTTTCTCAGCCTGTTCAGGCGTCATCCCCTGCTTGACTTCATAGAAAAATCCCAGGCTCAAATCTTCGGCGGCCGGTCGCATAATCCGCTGAATACCGTAGCCTCCAGGATCACTCATAATGGGTGCTTCCTTTTCAAGATCGAACAAGCATGGTTGACAGGAGAATCCGTAAGACGAATTCAACGTTGTATTGTCCAACACAAAATTCATGGTTTCCAATGCTTCCTCTTCCGTTTCCGTTGGGAAGCCAACGATAATATAGCAATGCACGGCAATCCCCAACTCCACGCAATCCGAACAAATCCGCTGAACACTTTCCTGTGTGATGCCTTTCTGCATAAAATCCATCATGCGCTTGTTGTAGGTTTCCAGGCCAAACACAATCTTGTGACATCCTGCATCTCGCATTAACGACAGGAGTTCCTTCGAGAGATTCTTCTCAAAGCGCAGTTCGGCCGTCCATTGAATATCAAACTGTCTGTTCAGGATTTCTTTACACAGCCGGCGGGTGGGTGACAATGCCAGACATTCGTCGGTGAAAAAGAAAAAGGGCGTATCGTATTTTTGCGCAAGGCTTTGCAGCTCGTCTACAACCTTGACAGGATCCTTTTGTCGGAAATTTTGATGATCCAGCGTCAAGGCACAAAAGGCGCAGTCTTTATAGTAACACCCTCGTGAAAACTGCACCGGCAACACCGTCTTCGGTGCAAGATACCGATCGAGAGGAAACCCATCGTAATTGGGTGCCGGGTGCTGGGCCAGATTTTCCGAATAAAACGGCTGGTTCACTATCACCTTACCGTTTTCCCGATAGATCAAATTCGGCACCTTGGCAAAATTCTTTTTTCCCTCCAGTTGATTGATCAACTCCAGTAACGCCGTTTCTCCTTCAAAGACGATAAAGCCATCCGTGACCTGAAACAGACGTTCACACCGCCGAAGATTATCAACCAGTCTGGTGAAGATACTCCCGCCAATAATCACATGAATATCGGGATTGGCCTCCTTGACGAGACGACAGAGTGTGAGACCGGGAACAATCTGGGACGTCGCCGTGATTGAGACGCCAATCAGATCCGGCTTCCCATTGACAATAGAAGGGAGAAAATACCGCTGATACAGATCAATGTACGGATTTTGTTCCTCATCGCGAATCGCCTTTAAAATGTCCCGGGAGGAATAAATCGAATAGGCAAACTGGTTGTCGACAACGGTGATACGGGTGGGGAAATAAATGGAGGACACCACTTCCAGCCACCGGTCGATTAAAAAGAGGCACTCCCGATAGCGATCAATATCATAAAATTCATCTCCGCGCAGCGACGCCTTTGCAGATTCAATGTCGTCTATCAAATGCGGGAAACGGTCCAGGGATGCTACGATGCGACTGTAATGTTCATCACTGCCAGGCCCCGTCTCTCCTTCACGGGCATGCTCCAGCACCTTCAGTTTTGCAAGAAGAGCTTCATACACATCCAAGCCATAGGTCCTCGACAAGATGGTATCAAGAAGTTCAATGTTCAGATCACGTTGCGAGAGACCGTTGACCCCAGCCTGATCAAGAAACGCTGACAGGCACGGCAGACTCAAATAGGGCTGTGACGGATGCCAGCTTGGAGGGAAGAGCAAAGAGATTTTCACGGTGTGGCCTCTTGTGAAAGAATTGACATACCCCCTTCCTGAGGGCCCCTGACAGAAGACACCCCACTACCAGGACCGGCCACACTGATCTCCACATATTTCGCAGGGAAAATCACCGTGTACAGATCCATGGCCTCTCTTATACACGGCAGTGCTTTCCTAATGCAACTGAAGACAAGGACAAACGTTTTTGTATCAATCAAGTGCACCAGGAAGGAAACAGCATGGGCGGGGCATTCTCGAACGTACCATTCTCTGACCAACCAGCACAGGAGTGCGCCAGACGTAAAAAAAAAGACCCCGGGGCCTCACAGAGGACGGACCCCAGAGTCTTTTTTTTGTTGCAGGCTTATCGAGAATGCTCAGAACAGATTACGGCATCTTTGCGGTGAACCAAGTGGAGATACCCTTCATGCCGTTCCGCTCCACGTTCTGTCCATCCCAGACCGCAAACGCCACCGGGATATTCTGACCAGAGCGGAATTGCACATCGTTGACATCATTCGTGCTCACCGCTCTTTTGAACACCACACGCCAAGTGGGACCACTGCAACATCCACCTTTCAAGGCCCCATACGGCTCCCACAGCCCGTTACCCATCACGTCCTGCGACGCCTGTGTCGTCAATGTGCTGAACCCGTTGGCATTCAGATCTTCCACTGAACTCATCCGCAGGTCCGGGTCCGACATAATGTTCCCAGACCAAATACCAGGATTGAAGGGCCCCAAACTGCGACCAATTCGGTCAGGATAGGTCACACCACCAGCGGGTTCTTCGTAGTAAAAGTCCCAGGCAATTGAGGGATACTGTTGATCCACATCCCACATTCCGGCAACCCCCGCTCCCATGTCACGCTGCCATTCAGCATTCCAACGCCAGATGTTGACCGTTCCCCCTGATTGTCCCATACACTGGAACGGAGGCGCACCCGAGGTTTGCACGGGAAATTGTACCGCCATCTGGTCCCGGAAATCCTGCGGCCCAATGGTCGTGTTGTTGAGAGTTTGGTCCCCCCAGTTGGCCCAGACCCCAATCTCCTTGCCGTTGGTGGCCATTTTCACCATCACGGTATTTACCGAGATATTGGGATGCATGGGGGTGGTAATGGTCTGGCCACTCAGAGGAACCACAATGCCAGGAACCGTTTCCCACACAGGATTGGCCGCATCCATTGGAATGGACCCGCTAATTTTGCCAACCGGAATCGTCACCGGTTGACTGACGGCAAGAGGAACCTGCCCCATCGTCAACAGTACGCCCACGACGAAGGCGGAGAGAAGCACGCCGAACACTAATCCTTTGTTACGCGTCTGCACCACTCTCATAATGATGCACCCTCCTTTAATAAAGATTAAGGCTAAATGACTGCGAACTCCCTGCTACTACCTGAAAGAACCCCTGCTTAACCGCATACATGAATTCACACACATCTTCTTTTCCCGCTGGCCACCACCACGTCAAGGACCTACGCTGTACCTGACTGACCAGTTGATGACTCTGGCTTTTCTGTCTCCAGATACGCCTGAGCCCCCACCTCATTCATCAAGAGACTGAGCTCATTGCCCTTATCCTGCGCCCCACACTCAAAGGACTGTCCCTCTGGAGACACAAGGTTCGCCGGGCGATAGTCTGTTTCCGAATACGGTTGAGGTGTTACGCCCAAATGAGCGACCTCAAAAGCCACCCACTGGGAAGTCAATTCTGCCACGACCTTGTAAAAACCATATTCCGCTTTTTTCTTGAGCATACCTGCAAACAACGGCACCCATCTTCCCACATGTTCTTTGACAAATTTTTTCTCGGCATCCACAACAGTTTTGAGTTTTTCCGGACCATCATGACACAACGCATACGATTCTTTGTAAGCCAGAAAATGCAAAAATTCAAGCTCCACGCTCAAATGGTCCAATCGTTCATGAATATCCTGGGAAAGCTGGACACCAAACGCGGAATAGAATCCGGCAATATCGCCCATCACATAGGACTGACCAAAAACATGATCATTCCCAAACAGGGTCTCATAGGGAGGACAATCCAACGCGATGACATTACTGAAGACTCGCCGATGTTCGTCACGAAGGTCCTGAATTGACCAGTTGACGCCTTCCGACGACACCCAATTTTCCAGCGTATCGAAACGGTCGGCGATCGCATCCAACCATTCTTTGATGTCCGCACTGAGCGGAGCGGGCAACGCAGACTTCAAACTACCGAGAGCTACCCGTCCATCCTCAACGAACTCACCGCTTTGCAAATAATCCAGGAACTCATCATCTTCCGGATACAGATAACTCCACGACAACAGAAGATACAGTTTACTTCTCGACAACGCACGCTCAACCGCCGGGGAATCTTTCATGGGCGAACCAGCGCCCTGGACCGCGGGAGAGGGTGCCCGGCCGTTCACTCCTACCCCGTTTGACCCTTCTGTTACCTTCGCCACATCACTTCCCCCCTTACGCTTCCCGTTCATCCAGATCAAGACGTCACGGGATCACTGAAATCAACGACCATGCGCGGATAATAGGCCAAATGGTCAATCTAAGTCAAGGTCTAGTCTCAATTGACCATTGATCTTTCTGAAACATCAACACTCAGGCATGTTTAGCCTGAGGCAAGATACCGGCTCTCTCCCGAGATACTGTTATTGCAACCTGATCGTTCACCGTCTTACACGTATATTCGCAAATCCCGCACCCAACGCACAGATTCCCGTCAACGCGAATGATCATCGAGGCAAAATCCATGTCAATAGCACGAGTTGGGCATTGCGCCACACAGGCATTGCAACCTTGGCCCGATGTGCAAAGCCGTTGTGACACAACAGCGATGCCCATGGCAACTGCGTTGACAGTTCCAACTGGCCGAAGGGCCTCCGGTTCACAGGCTGCAATACAAGGAAAAGCATCGCAGAGATAACATGGTTTTTCGTCGGGATAGATGACAGGGGTCTCATTCTCCTTGAGGACACGAATACTCCCATGCGGGCAAGCCACGACACACTCGCCGCACCCTGTACAACTTTCAAGGAAGTGGGCCTCATCCAATGCACCGGGAGGCCGCAACCAATCAGTCCGTATGTGATCTGGTTTTTCACCCTTCTCCGCTTCTGCATCCCGATGCTTGACATACTCCTGCACCGTGACACCGAGGGACACCACACTCTGTTTCAGAAAATTTCTCCGTCCGCAGGAAGAGACAGATTCGTTTGGGGAATTCTGGGAAGATTGTGCCATTGCATTCGGCCTTTGTCGGTATGTTGAACCTGTGCCTCCTAGACAACACCGGCTGCACGAAGCCTGTACACCTCCACGCACCTGTCGCACGCTCCATACTCGACGTCCCATCCCGGATGATTTTCCCTGATGTAATCGAGCACGTATGGCTCCACCTTCTCCTCCATATCTTCGACCCAAGAATGGGTCGGGAAGCGACAGAGCGGACAGGGGAAGCCAGGCATCAGCATGGGTTTGGTAGGAACGTCTGGAATCTCACTTTCCGCAACCTCAACCGCTCGTTCCATGACCCGGATGGTATCCTGAGCCATTTCAACGAACTCAGCATTGGTGAAATACTCCGTCTGCCAGAGTCCCTCGAACACCGATTCAATCTGTGTGGGTGGGATCTTCCGGTACCAGGATCGAAACTCCCGCAAGCGGTACTCCCGACTGAACATCGGTTCTTTCCCCGCCCGCACAATGCGACTGTCAACGTGCAAACTCCATAGAATGCGGTAGCGATTCAGGATGAGATGCTCTTCGCCAGGATTCATCCCGATTTTTGTATCGGGATCGTACCCAAAAGCAGGGTTGAGCATGTCGGAGATATGCGTCAATTCATGACGGAGATACCGGTTAATAGCTGGATCGTAAAACCGTCGAGGAATCAGTTTAATCCCGACGCCCTTTTGCCCCTTTTCTTCAAATTGACGAGCCAGCTTCTCCTCAACAGTCCCCCATTTTCTGAGAATGTCCACGCCTTCCTGGTCTTCCTTGAGCACCCCGCGAACAAGCACAATGCCTATCTTCTCCCGTAAGTCGGCAAACTCGCCAAACCCGTCCCGCAAGATGTCGGCAAAACCCCATTTGGCGAAGAGGTGTTGATAGAGTTTTTTAAATTCAGGCTCTCGATCATCCAAGGAAAATTTTTCATAGATCGGATCGGCCAGTTCATGAAATTCATTGTAGTAGGTAGGATCACCTTCGCGCTCGGTTTTCTCCGCGAAGGAATCAATGACCTCTTGCAGCAACGCCGGCTGAAATCGGATGTCCACGATCCTACCCCCTTCACATATTATCTTCAGATAGACTGGGCATGGGTGCTGAGAGATACTGCTGTCTCACCACAGTGTGCATCCAGCGTCTCAGCTTGCAGCGTCAACTCCGACCTCGGCAGGACCAAACTGCACTCGTCCAAGGCACGAGTTTGTCTGTTCATAGCTGAATCCATCCTTGTTGCAGACGGCGAAGGCCCCCAGCTCACGGTTAACACCATCGCCCGAACGCCCCTGTCGAGCACACTGGCAGGACCCCCCCGACACGTCCCATGGATCGCCGATCCTTGACGATACGCATCGCGACTGGCTAGTATCGGGCTCCAATCGACGTGCCACGCATTATAAGTGGCGGAGGGAAACAGGTGCAAGACCCCGTGGCAGATTGTGCACTGTGCCTCTCATCAGGCAAGCTCGGTACGGATAGTCGTCTATGAATCAAACCCACTCCATGCCTCTACACAATGGCCCTTCGAATCTCCCGGGCGATCATCAACGGGTCTTGCCGCCTGTTGACGCTTTGGAATACTGGAAAGCCGGTGCGCATGCCGTCAGGACATTTCGCGGACATTCTCAGGGCGTTTGGGACGTGGCGTTGTCCCCTGACGGGTTGACACTCGCCAGCGTCGGTGCTGATCGCTTCCTTCGAATCTGGGAAATCGAAACGGGTCGACTTCTCAAATCCCTGAAAGGGCACACCAGCGATATCCGCCAAGTTGCCTTTAGCCCCGATGGCCAATGTCTTGCCACAGGCAGCGAGGACCGCACCATACGACTCTGGAACCCGCACACGGGAGAAACTACCCGGCTGCTGTTTACCCAGTATGATCATGCGGTATGCAGCATTTCTTTTTCCCCGGACGGCTTAATGCTGGCCAGGGCAGGACAGAATAAAGACATCAAAATCTGGGAAATCACGACCGGGACGGAATTGATGACACTCCTCGGCAAGGATCAATATGACCATCATTGGACCGTCTGCACAGCATTTTCTCCTGATGGCATCCATCTGGTGGGCGGAAGCGACATCGGGAAATTAAAGTTGTACGAAGTCCTGCCCAGTGGAGAAGAGAAACATGTGCATAATGGCCATTGGCGGGATGAACCCAACGACGAAGAAACAGAATATCGCGGGTTCTTTGTCGATGAACATGGTGGGTTTCAAAAACCCATGGAATACTGGATCGGGGCCATTGCGTTTACGCCGGACGGGCGGACCATGATGACGGGCAGTCGAGACGCCACGATCAAATATTTCGCCATGCCCGACATGCAAGAGATTCACACCGTGAAAGGCCATTCCGAATGGGTGCGCAGTTTGCTCGTCTCCCCGGACGGGAAACTCCTGGTGAGCTGCAGCGACGATCACACCATCAAGATGTGGGACATACAGACCAGACGACAGGTACGCATCATCAAAGACCACCACGGGCCCGTCCGTGGCATGGCCTTTTCTCCAGACGCACGCTACCTCGCTACTGCATCTTGGGACCGGACGGTGAAACTGTGGAAAGGTGGAGACGACGCAGACACTTGACCGCGCGCCGAGTCCCTTGCAGCACTTCAGTCAGATGCACCAGGGGAGGTCCCGATACCATACCGTTTACATTTTTCCCACAAGACTTTCCGCGAGATGCCCAGAGATTTTGCGGCAGCGGTTCGGCTCCATCCTTCCCGCTCCAACACGGCCACGATATAGTCCTTTTCACAACGATCCCGCACGGCAGCGAGTGTCCCGTCACCCTGGTGGTTCGTGGCAGACGATAGCCCTTCCTGGCAAAAACCACATTCCAAGTGCACAGTCCCTCCAAGTGAAGGGCAATTGGCCTGTCCGCAGAGATCCGCAAGCTGAATTGCATCCCGCTCCTGAGCTAATACCGTCGCCCGCTCTATCATATTTTCCAGTTCACGAATGTTCCCTGGGAATGAATAACGGAGCAGGGCTTCCCGGGCCGCATTAGAAAACCGTTTTGTGGCACGATCCCTCGGACTCATACTCCGTTGTAAAAGCTGATCCGCCAAAATCAGAATATCCTCCTTCCGATCTCTTAAAGGAGGCAGGGTCACACACATGACGTTTAATCGATAGAACAAATCTTCTCGAAAGCGTCCCGAGCCGACTTCTTTTTTGAGATCTTTTTGGGTGGCACAGACCAGCCGTACGTCGACACCAATGGTCTCGCTCCCCCCTACCCGTTCGAACCGACGTTCCTGTAACACTCGCAGTAATTTCACTTGTACCAGGGGGGACACCTCCCCGATTTCATCCAAAAACAAGGTGCCCTTGTGGGCCAATTCAAACCGCCCAAGCCGTTGCTTGACAGCTCCGGTAAAGGCACCTTTCTCATGCCCGAATAATTCCGTTTCCAACAACGTCTCCGGCAACGCCGCACAACTGACCTTAATAAAAGCCTGTTTGCATCGCGGGCTGTTTCGATGGATCGCGTTGGCAATGACCTCTTTTCCTGTTCCGCTTTCCCCCAGCACTAACACCGTTGTATCCGTCGTTGCCACCAGTTTGACCTTATCCAGTATCTGTCGCATCTGTTCGTTTTTTCCGACAATCCCCTCGAAATTAAATTTTCCCTCAAGCGCCTGCCGAAGGACGGTGTTTTCCTGTCTCAAAACCTGCACTTCGGTTGCCCGCTCCACCGTCAGCAGTACTTCATCCATGGAAAACGACGACTTGCTTACATAATCGTGGGCTCCAAGTTTCATGGCTTGAACGGCCGTATCAACCGATCCGTGCGCGGTCATCACAATGACCTGGGTTTCAGGCGAACATTCCTTGCACCTGCGCACCACCTGCAGACCGTCGCTCCCCGGCATCTTCAAATCGGTAATCACCACATCGTAGTGGCCTGCTTCGATTTTCTTGAGACCTTCCTCACCGTTGGAAGCCTCCTGGGCTTCGTACCCATCGGCCTTGAGCGCATCCAGCAGGGACATCCGCATGGTCGGCTCATCGTCAATGATTAAGACCGAGTGCGTCATCCAGAGACCTTCGCCATCGCCACGCGGTTTGCCCCCAGGGGAAGACTCACGGTAAAGACGGTTCCTTTCCCAACTTCAGTCTCCATGGTCAGGCTTCCACCATGCCGTTCGACAATGCCCAGACTCACGGACAAGCCCAGACCTGTCCCTTCACCCGTGCCCTTCGTGGTATAAAATGGATCAAAAATATGGGGGCGGGTTTCAGGGAGAATACCCGTCCCGGTATCGGCCACTTCGATCTCACAGCGATTATGAACCGTTCTGGTCCGAAGGGTGATGGATCCTCCTGGCTCGGTCGCCTGAACGGCGTTGAGAATCAAATTGGTTAACACCTGTTCAATCATTTGCGGGTCGACAAACAAGGGTGGAAGGTCTTTTTCGGTGGTTTCGTGCAACTCAAGACCTTTCTGGTCAATCACGTGGTTTGTCAGAGCCAGGACACGATCAACCAGTCCATTCACATCGTTCATGGAAAATTCCGGCTCCCGCTGTTGCGAAAAATCCAGCAACTGACGAATGATTTTTTGAGCACGCCGGAGGCCATCTTCCATGTTCGTGAAATATTCTTCCTGACGTTCGGGCGATAACATGCCCTTCCGGATATTACGGAGACAATTCAAAATACCTCCCAAGGGGTTATTAATCTCATGCGCCACACCGGCCGCCAGCTTCCCAACGGAGACAAGACGCTCCGTGTCTCGAAATTGCTGCTCGATGACTTTTCGGTCCGTAATATCTCGCGCAATGCCCAGAACGCCAACCACGCCATGCCGTTCATTGTCCAGCGGAGAGACACTGACAAGAACCGACCGAAGCTCTCCTCTTTGACTAATCACCTCCACCTCGTATTCCTGTTTGACGTCCATTTCAAGAATGTCTTTCAGGCGACGCCCACGGTGGCGCTTCGCGACCAGGGTCAGGAATGGCCGTCCCAGCAAATCGTCTTTGTGATACCCCCAAATTGCCACCTTGCTGTTGACATAGGTGAAGCATTGATCTCGATCAAGGGTGTAAATGACATCATTGGCATTTTCAAGCAGACTTTCCAGATATTTTTGCGTTTTCTGTATTTCACGTGTCCGATCCTGCACTGTTGCCTCCAGCCCTTCCCTGTGCCGCTGGAGTTGCTCTTCCAGTCGTTTGCGCTCGGTAATATCACGGAGCTGCACCATCACCGAAAGCGTCGCACCTTCGCCCACGCGAATCATGTCCATTTCCACGGATCGTACCGCATGTCGGGCATCAAAGACCTCCACTTCGATCGCAAGCACTTTCTCTTCATTCGAGACCACCGTTTCCAGTAACCGCCTGACTGTCTCAACACAGGAATCCGGCACGATCTTCAGGACAGATTGCGCAAGCAACTCGGCCCGGTTATGGCCAAACACCTCCTCTTCACGCTCATTCACCGCCACAATGACACCGGATGGATCAACCATGAAGATTGAATCCGCTGATCGATCAAAAAGCACACGGTACCGTTTTTCCGATTCAGAGAGTTGCTTGGTTTGAGCCGCTACTTCCTGTTCCAACTGAACGGTATGCCTGGCAAGTTGTTGCTGCAGTACGTTCCGTTCGGTGACGTCTCGCACAAACGCGCGCGCGTATACCAGCGCACCTGTTTCGGCATCAATCAAGGCCGTGGAGTGAATCTCCACGTCGATTGGTGTGCCATTGCGCGTGAGAAACACCATTTCACTGGTACTTCTCGGCTGATGGGGCAACCGCTGAACATGGTCACGCGCGTCGGCATGTTTCTCAAGAGGGACAATGTCCCACAGATACATCACGAGCATTTCATCCAATGTGTAGCCTAATTTATCCAACTCCGTTTTATTCACGTGGACAAAGCGTCCGTTCTGATCGATTTGATGAATCATTTCCGGAGCATTCTCAATGAGATCACGATAGCGTTCCTGCAAATAACGGATTTCTTCCATGCGTGTATTCAATTGTGCAAAGGATTGTTTCAGGTTAGATGTCATGGTATTAAACGCATTGGCAAGCACTTCAATTTCATCGCCGGTCTTCACCACGAGGGGATGTTCCAGGTTGCCACGGCTAATCTGCTGCACGCCTTCATGCAGGGTTTGAATCGGGCTCATAATTTTCCGCGCGACAATGATCCCTGCCAGCCACAGAATGCCAAACACGATGACGCCATACGCCGCGACCTTCACCAGTAAGTGCTGCAACGGGGCATAGGTCTCCTCTGGATTCTGGCGAACAACCGTCAGCCACTGCCTGCCACCAAAACTTTCCGACGCCAATGTTTCCGGAATCCGTAAATGGGCGTACCCGACCAGCGAATTCCGTGCTCCATGGGTATCACGGTTCACCTGAACCCAGCCGGTCTGATCCCTGTTAATTGCGGCCACCATGGCCGGATGAACGGTGTGCTGCTCCAGCGATAAGACCGGGCAAATCAGGGGCATCCCGGTGGCATCCATGAGCATGGCGTGACCCGTGACGCCAGCCGTCACTTCGGAAATCGAACGGAACAACGAATCCCGTCGCAACAGAATACTCACAGTTCCCAATGTCTGCTGTTGAACGTGATCAATAATAGGCACCGCCACGTTCAGGACATGCGTGCCAAAGGAGGGATCGAAGGTGAGATCGCTCACATAAATTTGACCTTGGCCCTGGTGAAACGCCGAGGTCCACCACTCCAGGTCGCCATAATAAAATTTGACTTGCGGCAACGAACTGAGGACCAACGCCCCTTGGGCATCAGTCACCACAATACCCAGGTAGTCAGATTTTCTGACCGCATGCCAGTCCACAAGGTAAGTCGTCGCAATACGGTTTACAAAGACGGGAAATTCATGAGGATTGGTTCGTGACCGCCAGCGTTCTTCCCATTCTTCGATAAAGGCTTTGATGGAATCAGGCTCTCTCCCTTCGTAGCTGCGATTGGCATCTTTCACGGCTACGCGGATAAAGGGAATGGTGGCTAACTGTTGAGCCTCATTAATACCACGCATGATTTGCGTCTCAATTTTCCGCGCCACTTCAACCGCAATACCCTTGAAGTTTGAACCTGTGGTTTCCCGAAGAGCCCGACGTTCTTCAATGTAGGCAAGCAATAACGAAAGGGTCAACGGGAGGAGTCCAACCAGCACTATGCCTAAAATCGTTTTGCGCCGGAGACTGCACGACCAGATCCATCGTCGCATTACGGTCCTAACCCCAGAAAATGGACGGATCTCTACGTGATACTGTGCGGAAAAATTCTTTCAAGTGCGCCCGGACCTTGCCAAGAACGGGTCACACGGGATCAGCCAGGATCAGGATCCGCGACTTAATAAGCGCCCGCGCCCCGTCACACCCGGCCACATGCACAGGAGAGGACTTGCCACAAACACGGAAGAATATGTCCCGATCAGCACGCCCAGTAACAGCGCAAGAGAAAAGTCGTGGAGCACCTCTCCACCAAAGACCGTCAAGGGAACCAGAACCAGCACCACAGTCAGTGTCGTCACTAACGTGCGGCTGAGGACCTGATTAATCCCGTTGTTGATAATGGTCTCGACGGAATCACGGCGGCGGGTGCGAAGATTTTCTCGAATACGATCAAAGACCACAACGGAGTCGGTGAGAGAGTAGCCAGCGAGGGTCAGTAAAGCCGTTACGACCAATATCGTAATTTCTTTGTCCAGCAGGTAATACAGGCCTAGGACGGTCAGCACGTCGTGAAAGGTCGCGACAGCCGCGGCGACGCCAAATCGTAATTCAAACCGGGTCGCGACATAGAGAATGATTCCAATGAGGGAAAGGGTAATTGCCAGGAGCGCGTCTTGCTGAAGACGGTTCCCGATCGTCGGACCTATGGCCGTACTCGAATCGATGACGAATCGATTCTGTGGGAATTCCTGTTCAAAGACCCGCACAATTTTTTCCGCAACGTTCTGCTCAATCGTGTCGTCCGTCTTGAGACGAACCAAGAGCGTGTTCTCGTTGCTGAATTCCTGGAGTTCGGCCTCACCTAAACCATGTTTGCCAAGCACCTGACGGGCCTGATCAATCCCCATGGCCTGATCAAAGGTTAATTGGACAGCGGTGCCACCGGCGAAATCAATCCCAAGATTGGCCGCTCCCCTCCCAATCTGGACAATGGCAATCAGGCCGGTCAGTACCAGTAGCCCGGAGATGCCAAAGGCAATGTGTCGTTTTCCCATGAAATCAATGTTCGTTTTTCCAACAATTTCCAACATCCCCAGCCTCGCGATGAGTTAAATACTCAGACGTTCAAGTTTACGTCGATTGATGAAATCAAAGACCACTTTGGTCCCTATCAAGGCAGTGACAAGGTTAATGCCTATCCCCAGACACAGGGTCACGGCAAAACCTTTGATGGGCCCTGCCCCGAATAAAAACAGCACCAAGCCGGTAAGCAAGGTGGTCACGTGGGAATCCACAATAGTCAGGAACGCTTTCTCGTACCCGGCATCGACCGCCAGTCGGACAGGGCGTCCCTGTCGAAGTTCTTCACGAATCCGTTCAAAGATTAAGATATTGGAGTCCACTCCCATCCCAATGGTTAAAATAATACCGGCGATCCCCGGCAGCGTCAGCGTGGCATTGAGTCCCGACAACGCCCCCAGCAAACAGAGGAGATTCAACGCCAGAGCCGCATCGGCGATCAACCCGGACACCCGGTAATAGAGCACCATAAAGATCAACACAATCACGCCGGCAATCATCGTGGTCTTCAGGCCCTTCTCAATGGAGTCCTGCCCCAACGAAGGCCCGACGGTGAGATCCTGCACCGTTTTCATCGGTGCGGGCAATGCCCCTGCTCGCAGGACAATAGCCAGATCATTCGCCGTCTCAGTCGTGAAATTCCCTGAGATCTGTGCCCGTCCACCGTGGATCGGCTCAGAAATGCGGGGCACCGAGTAGACCGTGTCATCCAGGACAATGGCCATCAGTTTGCCCACGTTGTCGGTGGTGACACGCGCAAATTCTTTCGCCCCTTTACTGTCAAATGCGATGCCAACGTATGTTTCGTTAAATTCGGTGTAATTGACCCTTGCATCTTGCAGCACATCCCCGGTCACTGCAGCCGTCTTGTAAACAAGCCACGGCCGGCTGACATCGTCCTGCCCTGAAACGGGCCCAAACAAAATCTCCGACTCTTCGGGAACCTTGTCCACAAACTGCTCCAGAATGTCCTGCTCTTCACTGCTGGCAATCTGCAGGGGCAACCCAAGTGCGGCTTCATTCTCTTCATCAATCATCTTGAATTCCAGCAAGGCCGTATCCTGGATCAATTTTTTCGCCCGGTCAGGATCACTGACCCCGGGAAGCTGGATGACAATCTCGTTTCTCCCCTGACGTTGCAACAGCGGCTCTGTGACACCGAACTGATCGATTCGATTGCGAATCGTTTCCAGTGCCTGATTAATGGCAGAGTTTTTAATACGATCCACTTCGGACTCAATCAACTCAAAGACCAGAGCCCGACTGTCCATGGAAGTTTGGAAATATAAGGGGAACGCCTCGCGAATCAGTGCTGCCGTTTTTTCAACCTGATCGTCCTCCACCAGTTCAAGCCGAATCTGAAGACCGCCGACTCGTTCAATGGTGACAAAAGCAATGTCTTCCTCGGCCAGAAGCCCCTGCATGGATTTGGCAACACGGTCAACAGCAAGCTCCACAGCCCGATCTTCTTCCACCTCCAACACCAAATGCATACCGCCTTGTAAATCAAGACCAAGCGACACACCACGAGGAGGAATCGCCCACTTCATGCCATCCGGAATTCGGTCATACAGTCCCGGCCAGGAGGGAATAAACAGGTAAAACGATATGACAGCCAAGAACAGCACAAGAAGCATACGGCCACGAATTTTTTTCATCAGTCCGTCCTTTGCGCACTAGTCTTCATCATTGGTACGTAGCCTGGCCACATACTCACGTTGAATTTTGACCTTCGTGTTATCATCAATTTGCACAGTGGCAATGTCCTTATCCAACCGAGTGATGGAACCCCATATACCGGAGGACATGATAATCTTGTCGCCCTTCTTCAATTTACTCAACATCTCTTTCTGCCGCTTCTGTTTTTTCTGCTGTGGGAGGATCAAGAGAAAATAAAACACCACGAAAATCAAAATAAACGGCACCAACGACAACAAGCCGGCTGGCCCTTCCGATGCTCCTCCGGTCTGTGCCCATGCAATGGCTGCTCCTCCCATTTAACAATCCTTTCGCTTGTGTGCCCCGACCGACCAGGAACGATGACCAGCCTCCATCAGCACCGCGTAGGCAGCGCTACGCGGACAGTCACGACGTTGCTCATAAAACCGCCGGCGAAAGGAGAGAAATTTGCCACTCTGAATCGCGGAACGCATCGTGGTCATCAACGTTTGATAATACCAAAGATTGTGAATGGTGTTAAGCCGTACACCTAGCATCTCATTTGAAACATACAGATGCCGCAAATAAGATCGGGAATATTTCTGACAGACGTGACAGCCGCACTGTTCGTCGATTGGGGATTCATCCTTGGCATAGTGGGCCTGTTTGATCAGGATCCGTCCCCGATTCGTGAATAACCATCCCGTCCGCCCATGTCGGGACGGAATCACGCAATCGAACAAATCCACGCCACGCATCACACCTTCAACAAGATCTTCGGGCAGACCGACCCCCATCAGGTAACAGGGGTGAGAACGGGGAAGCTCGGCAACTGAGGCTTCTACCATCGCAAACAAGGCAGGCTTCTCTTCTCCCAACGATAAACCACCAATGGCATATCCATCAAATCCGATCTCAACTAACTCACAGGCAGCCTGCCGACGGAGGTCGGCATCCAGGGCACCTTGCACAATACCAAACAGCGCCTGCGAACAGCCATGCGAGGCCAGGACACAGCGTTTCGCCCACTGTGTTGTCCGCACCACAGCAGCGTGAGCCTGCGTTTGTGAACAGGAAGAGGCCGGGCATTCATCCAAGGCCATCATAATATCTGCTCCCAGGGCCATCTGAATGGCCATACACAACTCAGGAGTCCAATGGTGTTTCGACCCATCTAAATGAGACTGAAAGGTAATTCCATCATCTGTGACCGTACGCAACGCCGCGAGGCTGACCAACTGGAAACCGCCGCTATCCGTTAACATTGAACCAGGCCATCCAGTAAATCGGTGCAGTCCGCCCTGCTCTTGAATGACACGATAGCCAGGTCGCAAGTACAAATGATACGCATTACTCAACATCAACCCGAACCCCAAACCCTGTAGCTCATCCGGTGCGATACCCTTAACAGTTCCCATCGTCCCGACGGGCATAAACGCCGGTGTGTCAACAGTCCCATGAGCGGTCGTCAGCACGGCAGAACGCGCGGCACATTCAGGGTCATGCTGGACAACAGAGAATTCCATCACAAGGAATGGTTACCGGCAACGTGCACGTTTTGCCACATGGCTCATCACACGGGTGGACAGTTGGTCAGGAAGCACCTTACATTTTTTCCGGAGCCGTGACCCCCAATAACCAGAGTCCATTTTGGAGAACTACCTGCACTTGCCTCAACAGCACTAATCTGGCACTCGTCAATTCCTGAGACAAGACCGCCCGTGTCGATTCGGGTGAGACTTCAAACGTCCTGTGTCCGTCGGGTTCGGTTTCTTCGACACCATCGCCCCGTGAAGGAAGGACCCGGTGTTTGTAATAAAAGACATGGAGCAATCCTGCAAGTTCTTGCAGATAAAACGTGATGTGATGAGGTGCTAACTCACTAGCACTCGCCGCCAGCACACCAGGGAAACGGGACAAATGTTTGATCAGCCGAATTTCTTCCGGCTGCACCAACGCGAGGAGCGGGGCTTCTCGAACAGAAGGAACCTGTATCCCTCGCTCCTGAGCGATCCGGAATAAACTGGCGAGCCGTGCGTGAGCATACTGAACATAATAGACGGGGTTTTCAGCGGAATGTTTTTTCGCTAATTCCAGATCAAATTCAAGATGCGTATCGGAACGACGCATCAGGAAAAAAAACTTCGCGGCATCGCCCCCTACTTCATCAACCACATCCTGGAGCGTGATAAATTCGCCTGCCCGTTTGGACATCTCAACGGTTTTGCCATCACGCAACAAGCGCACCATCTGGACCAGGACCACCCGCAAGCGCTCCTTGGCAGATCCAAAGGCCTGGATAGCCGCGTGCATGCGCGGGACATATCCATGATGATCCGCACCCCATATATTAATCAACCAATCATACCGACGACACAACTTATCAAAATGGTAGGCAATGTCCGAGGCCAAATAGGTATAGTGCCCATCCTGCTTGCAGACCACACGATCTTTTTGATCATGAAACTGCGAAGACCGGAACCAAGTCGCGCCGTCCTTTGTAAACACCAGATCACGCTGTGCAAGATCAGCCAAGGCTTCCTGTATTTTCCCCGAGGTAAACAGGGAAGCTTCGCTGTACCATGTCTCAAACTCCACACCAAATCGCGCAAGGTCTTCCCGAATGGTCCCCAGAAGCTTCCGCGAGGCCGATTCGCCACATTCTCGTTGCGCATCTTCGGGACTGAGGGCCAACAGACGATCACCCTGTTCGTGCACCACGGCTTGGGTCAAGGCCTGAATATAGTCCCCTTGATAGCCATCTTCAGGAAAGGCAACCTCCCGACCGTGCATGGCAAGATAACGCGCATACACGGAGTCAGCCAACAGCGTCATCTGACGACCGGCATCGTTTATATAATATTCTTTATCTACCGCATACCCGGATGACCTCAGCAACCTGGATAACGATTCGCCCAGAGCTGCACCGCGTCCATGTCCCATATGGAGGGGGCCAGTGGGATTGGCACTGACAAACTCCAGAAGAACCCGTTGTCCCTGCCCGGTATCGCTGTGCCCATATCTGTCTCCCATATGCTCAATGGCCTTGAGTACTGCAAACCAACAGTCGAGGCGAAGAGTGAGATTCAGAAAGCCGGGCGGGACGACCGATACTTTCTCCAGAAGATGACAAGTGGTTTCGAGTTGATCGGCGATCACATGGGCCACATCCATCGGAGATCGTTTTTCCTGTCTCGCGACAACCATCGCCACGCTGGAAGACAAATCCCCCCATTCTTCTTTCTTGGAAAAGTCAACCGAAGGCTGGGGAAAATGTTGTGATTGCAACAACCCTCGCTCTCGAGCCCGCACTAAGGCACTGGCGATAGCAGAAGTGATCTGTTCTTGAATAATGCCAGTGGACATGGATCGCTCAACGCAATGAATCAGGGGACACAGGAGAGGCGGGAGGGGAATTTAACATAGCCTCCCGGAACCTGACAAGCAGCGTGGTTCTTCACGAACTGCTTCTTCGGAACTGGTTACGCATGCATGGAACTGACACAAGCCAATTGTGTGTTGATGGCAACCCGCAACGCGCCAACAGAATGGGTTAAGCATGCATGATCCCGACACTCACGAACCTGTGCCCAGGTCCGACACCGACAGACAGGGCCCTGTTGCACAACAACATGCGTTCCAAGTGGGCGCCATTGATCCGGATCCGTCGGACCAAAGATCGCCACGGTAGGCACACCACAGGCGGCGGCCAAATGCGTCAAACCGGAATCATGCCCAAGGAACACATCCGCGTGGGTCAGCAGACGAGACATTTCTTCAAGGGTTTTCCCTCGGAGCATACCATGGGGTGTATCACCGATGACTCCCAGCAAGCACCCTACAGCATCACGATCACCAGGCCCCTCACAGATCACAATCCTGACTAAGGGATCCCCGGCCATTTCGCGCACAAGGCAACCCAAGGTTTCACAGGGTAGACACTTGTATGGCCCCCCGCTGCCCGGATGTATGAATACGGTGCGAGTATCACGCTCATTACAAACCCCTTCAACATGTCTTGCCCCACGCATCGCCAAAGGAGAAAAGTCAATCCTTCCAATTGCAAAGCGACTTCCCCATTTTTCAAGTGTTTCCACATAGCGTTCTGACATATGGCGCGACCGTAACATGGCTTCTTTGGGTGAAATGAGCCTCACATGCCGAATCCCAAGATTTCGAAAATTACGAGACAGTCGGTTTCCCCTGTCTGAGAGCCATCCCACCACATGTGTCGTCCGGGAGAGCACTTTCCGAATCGAAGCGTGTAAGGCAGGGTGTTCACCATACAATGCACTCGAGACCGAACCTTCCATACTCCATACCTGATTGATTTCTCCGCACATCTGCAATAAACGACCAATCTGGTTTTGGGCCATGAGAACAATCTCATGAGAAGCAAAGACCCGGCGAATCACCCTGATTGCCGGCAAGGACAACAGCACATCCCCTAGCGCCCCAGGGTGGACTATCAAGACATGTTGTCGTTTTGAGGAACCTCTCATGAACGGGTATGAGAGATGAGAGGTATTGTTCGAGCAAAATCAACGTCGCTTGGTGAATTCAAATTCAGAAAGGAAAGAAGTCGCGGGCTCAGTACTTTTATCTCTGATTCAGGAAGACGATGGACACTGAGACCTTGTTGATTCACAAGATGTTGAAGGCAAAGATCCCGTGTATCAATCATGTCCCTTAAAAACGGAACACATTTTTTGGAATACGCAGCATGCAGAGGCTGAAGACCACGCTCCAGTTCGGTCAGGACAACATCTGCCTCCGGAGCCGCTTTCACTGTATACTCAATGACGGCCGGGTCCAGAAACGGCATATCACACGCCGCAACAAATATGCGAGGATAGCTGGCATGCCACAAACCCGAATACAGTCCCCCCACCGCCGCACAATCCGGGATAATATCAGTAACAATTTTAACTCTCTCTTCTGGCCTTCGCAGATCTTCTTCGGCCAACACAAGCAATACTTCTGGAAAAAGATCAAGGAAAATGGACAGGACCCTGTCCAAAAGAGATTTGCCATGAACGTGTACCCGTCGTTTGTCCGTCCCCATTCTCTGGCTTTTTCCACCAGCTAAGACCACACCAGCAATGTCTTGAAGCATTGTCAGACAACCACATGGCAAAAAAAGGGGGGTGGACACACCCACCCCCCTTGATACATTGGCCTGTGTGACAGGCTCGGCTGTGACTTGTCGCCTAGGACCGGCTGCTGGCCTTGCGCTTGTTCGCCCGCCGGCCCAACACCCAGCCTTCCACGATGATGACTCCCACCATAATGAACGCCGGATAGATATACGTCGTCACCGGAGTCGGCGGCTCCATCACCAAGTAGTAAAACGCCGACACTGCCATCTTACGACCCACATCTCCATTGTGCCCATCCCACGCAAAAAACACCATCGGGATATATTTGCCACCTTCCAAGTATGCTACTTCATCGTAATCACCCTTGAGCGGTCGTTTCAAAATCACTGTCCACTGTCCATGCGACCATTCGGCTTTGACAACTTCTACCTCGTCGGCAAAGTCAACCTCGCTGAAATCTTCATCCCAGCCAGTACCTTCATACACAGCCACGGTTCCATCTGCCATCCATTTTGTAATATCCACGGGGAATGTCTCATCGCCCCAAAAATAGCGTGGCTTCCGCGGAGCAGGCAACTCCTGCCACTTGATCGGGAACTGGAACGCAATCCCATCGTTATACACTGCATACTGATTTTGTTTCGCAGCAATCGATTCCTCATGGAAAGGATCTTCGGCAAACATCGTTCCTTGGGGAGACTGCTCCTGCACCCCGTAGTCTTCCAGATTCACTTCCGTCGGGTCCCAGTCCACTTCCTCTTCCTGAATGCTCCTGGTCCGATCATCCCACCTGAACAAAAACTCAATATGTGTCTCGTTGTACAGTGACCTGACCCATACGTCGTCAATCCGATTCACAAAGTTTCTTGGCTTGTGGGTGATCTGCCCACCCATTGCAATCCACCTCCGCTGGACGAGGCCCCATCGTTCGTCGTCAGCCTCCGTAGGCAAGTCACCTTCCACAAATTTCGATGGAATCACGAAGTTGCTCTTGGGTTTGTCCGTCAACGGATCAATCGGCAATGCCACCCCCTTCGCCAATTGTTGCGCCGTATTCTCTGAGACCTGCCCACCAACAACGGCAATGTCCGTGACCCGTTCACACAATGCATTAACATAGTTGGCAATATCCCACCGTTCATCCACACTTGTGTTATCAGCAAATGACGGCATTGGCGTGCCATTCAGCCCCGTCGAGAAGGTGCGGAAAATATTTTTCACATTGTAGGGATCCTGCCGACTCCCTCTGAAATTCCAACATTTATGCCAGTCTGCCGGTTGAATGGGGAAACCCCAGTCATCTTTCAAATTAAACGCATTCCCGTCACCTCGTCCTTCCAAGCCATGGCATTCTATGCATTTTTTCTCCACCACCAATTCCGAGCCACGCTGGATGGACTCCGGCGTCGCCTCCTTCGGAGACATCGACTCCAAATCCAACACGAAAAACTCTTCAAACTCTTCGTCCTGCCAACTCCGGTCCTCGACTAACCTGGTGGTCACAAACGCGAGAACATCCCTGCGTTGCTGGTCAGTCAATATACCTTCCCAAGGGGGCATTGCCGAACCTGGCAACCCATGAGTTACCGTCTGGAACAAGTCCGTATCAATCAGAGGCAACTGACCACTCGCCGTATGTCGAATCTTGAACGTACCTGCATTGAAATTCCTTGGTCTCGGCCATAAGCGTACAGCCCCCGGCCCATCACCGGCACCTTCAACTCCATGGCACCAGACACACTTCGTGAAGTAGACGCGCTTGCCAGCTTCAATGCTTTCAGCACCCGGTGCCGACGGCAGCCCTTGCTTGACAAACCCTTCCGGAAGATCATCTTGTGCCCAACTGCCTCCGGCCATGCCCAGCAACATACTTATGCACACCAGCATCCCCCAGCGTGTTGCAGTAGTAGTCACAATTCTCATTGTACTCATCATCTCCTGCCCCTTCAGATTACGGGTTCGTTAAGAAGGCTACTGTAGCCATCTGCTCACAGATTATTAGTCCCACGTCCTGGGATAATACCCTGTGTGCCAGTATTCGAACATGACCACCTTCCAGATCTCGTCAACCGTCAGGTGTTGTTCCCAAGGCGGCATCACCGAGGCCCAAGGAAACCCCTCGCCTGGCAACCCGATTCCTCCCTTCGACACGCGCCAGAATACAAATGTCTCCTGCAACTGCGCGATTGTGCCTGCATCAGTAAAGTTCGCCGGGATCGGGTTAAACGCATATGCCCACAGCCCTCGGCCATTTAAATTATCCCCGTGACAGAAATGGCAGTTCTGAAAAAAGATTTCCCCGCCTTCCCGCACGTATTTGATGTATCCTTCCGCGTTCGGATCCCACGGATTGTAATTCGGGTCATTCACGTCCTTCATTAACCGTCCCATGGCCTGTTCCACAATCCTGGCGTCTGTGTACCCTTGATCGTAGTCTCCATCCGCATTAACCCTGTACGGATTTTGCACCACTTGTAACACAAACGTCTTTCCATGCACTTTTGTGGTCGCTGGTGGTGCAGGATGCACTGTCCGCAATTCTATAGGTTCTTCAAAGCTCGGCAGGAATGAATTGTACGCAAATCCCCCCAGCGCCAGTGGAATCACGAACAACGCTGCCATGCGGACCGACTTATGGAAACCGGTGATTCCATCCATGACATTAAGGATAGGACGTTTAAATTCCTGCCATTCCTTCTCGGACCCTGAAACCCACATGAAAATCCCACACGCAGACACCGTGCCATAAATAGCACGCACGCTAAATGGAATGGGCGGGTAAATTCGGTATTTCAAATACAACTGAATGAACACCCACACCCCTACCCCTGCCCAAAATTTCGGAACCCCCATCCCTGCCCGATGGAGCGCCCAGTTGATCAGGACAAACACCAAAATCGACAATCCTAACTCCGAAATCATCTGCATCGGCATGTAGCCTTCCACTAGCTTGAGCCAAGTCATCGTCTTACGCTCCCGTTTTTTAAAATGACAGAGTCTAAGGATCCGCTATGGGTGATCAATTGAACGCTTCTAAGGACGGTGGATCCTGCCCCTGCTTCAAGCTTGACAGATAATCCACTATCTTATTGACAGCGCCTGCACTTAACTTTTGTCCAAAATCCTTCGGCATCTGGTTGTCGGGAAAATCTTTCACGACATACATACTGGGATCCAAGATTGACTCCGTGACGTATTCACGGGTCGACTGTGCATGTCCCTTGTAATTCGGATCTTTGAGTCTTTGCGGAGCATTGCTGCCTTCAACCAACAATGGACCCACTTTCCCCGTCGCGCCTTCAATGCCGGGTATCGTGTGACAGGCAGGACACCCTGCTTTCATGAAGAGATCAGTAATAGGCTCTTCGCCTGTCGCCAACACGCCGCCTGCAGCGGCTTCACCATCATCAGCACTCGCCTGCGGACGGTCTGCCTCAGGGATAAATTTTTCATACGTGGTCTCGATTTCTTCATACGCAGGCGCTTCCTGTCCTTCACGGACATACAGCCACGTATCCACTGCAACCAGTTCCCCAAGGGTCAGTGAAATCGGAGGCTTGTGAATTTTGGGCATCGGGCTTTCGGTGTCATTCGTACCTTTCACACCAAATCCGGGAACAACAAAACAACTCGGGCAGGCATGAGACTCTGCGATATATTCCTGCGCGCTCGTCGCTGTCCCCGACCCCTCAAATGCCTCTTTTTGCACCGTATTGCGAGCAGAAGGATCATTCATATGATACAGCTCATGCTGTAACCGTTCGTTGCTCCTTTCAGGAATGCCCCAAAGATTCGGGGCCCGTTCACTCAAAAACCCCTGATTGAAGCCATGGCACAGAGGACACTGGCCCTTCCCGATAGCCCCCTGAACCTTACTTTGCCCAAGACCCCCAAAGATAATTTTCTCACCCTCATCGGCCAATTGCTGCTGGGTCATACTCTGGAAGTCCAACTTCACTTCCGGTGGTGGAAACCCGCCCTCAACCTGAGGCAACCAATTGCCATATCCAGACAGAGCAGCAGCCACAAAGAACATGGCTCCCCCAATTTTCATGAGAGCACCGATGTTGGTGAAATAGATACCCATGATGTATGTCAAGCAGGTAATCATCACCAATGATACCGGCAACAGACGGCTTTCCCCATAAAAATTGTTTTTGTAATTGGCAATGGCTATAAAGGCCATAAACATACACAGCATGCCAATGCACGTCTTGAAGATGGCATTCTTCTTTCCAACCGGGTCGGTCATTGTTACCTGGAAATACACCACGAGCCCTACTAAAAAGGCAAACGCCGGCCATCCGATTGAGATCGCTTCCGTAATTAATTCAACCACCTTGTTCCTCCTATCGCGAAGCCACCTTGGCCTCTTGTCCAAGGCCAAGGCAACTTCACGCCATGTGCCATGCCACGATCAATGGCCAGTTGCAGGTTGTGGCGCACCACCCGGAACCGGTTGAGTCGCAGGAACGGGCGCTTTCTTTGCGCCCAGCGCTCCAAGCCAGAAGACAAAGAGAATCGTGATCCAGAAGAACAGTACGTTAAAGGAGATCACATTTGCACCAAAACCAATGGTATGAGTATAGGCCCAAGGCGAATTGTCTCGCATAATCTCATTGACATGCCAAAACAATCTGACGGATGACCGTATATAACCCATTAATCCCATCATCCATGTAAAGGCTGTGGCCAGCATAATCAAGGCATACTGAGATCGGGGTGCTATCTGACCCCATCGAATTGGCCCGAGCTCCTTTGACTGCCTCAACATTGCCAGATTGAGCGCCGACCCGATAAAGAGACAGGAGAGTGTTCCGGCAACCTGTGGAATGGACAGTCCTATGCGAACATTGGCCGGAATGAAATACCCGTAACAGGCAACCCAGATGTTGTTAAGATGAGCCACGACAAAGAACGTGATCAGGAAGATATTGCCAAACTTAGCCCACTTCACCGCCGGCACTCTGTTGCCACGCTGATACCATATGAAGCTGGCAACCGTGGTCATAATTATCGCGTTAATGCCACCGTTCTTCGCCGACATCACACCATAGTTTCCTAACACAGGATGCTGTTGACCTCCCATGGCTTTTAACTCAGCCGGTGTCATCACAATGGTGTGCGGCGTGATAAACACCAACAGCCCCACGACCAGAATAAACACAAAATACTTTATATAACGCTGGAATCTCTCTCCACCGGTCATTCGTCCCAGCGCCTGCCACAGGTAATAGTTTGTCGTCAGAAACAGGATGCCAATCATGGTGGCCTGAATGATAAACAACCAAGCCAACAGCCCGCCCATCAGCGTAATACCCATTTGCTGACGATAGGCATACACCTCGCGCATGAGCCAGTATCCTGCGAACGGCAGAGGAATCAGGAAGGCCACACCGAGGGCCATGGCTATATATCCCATCCAATCATAATGCGCACGCTCTTCATCGTTCTTCGCTGACAGAAACCGGTAGGCAGCATAGGCCGCCACCACCCCGCCGCCAAAGGCCATATTCCCGAGAATCCGATGCACGTTCAGTGGATTCCAGAGTGCTGTATGGATGACATGCCAGATATTCCCAAGATAGCGTCCCTGTTCATCTACGCCCGCAGGCGACATCATAAAGCCGATCCAAGAATTAGCGAGAAACATCAACACCGTCCCAATCACATTCAGGACAACCGACATGCTAGCATGGAGCCACTTTAACAGCCCTTCTTTCATCTTGTCCCATCCATAGTAATAGATGTAAAGGGTCCCGCTTTCCGCAACGAACATCAAGGCATAGATGTGCATGACCGGACGGAAAATACTGGAAAGATACCCAAAGAAGGCAGGATAGAGCGTCAGAAACGTGAAGATAAGAATACCACCGAGAATAGCCGTCAGCGAGTATGCTGTCAGACTGATCTTGATAAAATCATAGGCCAGCTGGTCATACTTTTTCGCCATGGCCTTGTCTTTCGTGATCAACCCGGCAAATTCAATACACATACAGAAGATCGGCACGGCCAAAACGAAGCTGCCATAGTACAGATGCTGCTGATTGGCTACCCAAAGCAGGACACGGCTTTCAAAATTATAGCGCGGGTAAAAGGTCTCAGTATCCTCGGTTTTCGGAGCTGGTGCCCCAACGACAGGCCCTTCTGTTTTGTAGTAGACATCTCTTCCGACTTCGACCTGTTCTTTTTCACCTTCTCCCTCAGCTTCCTGAGCAGCAACAACATCGGGAGGCGGTCCACCCGTTGCCGATGCACCACCACCAGCCAACACCGGCAGTGCCACAAAAATTGGGAGCAACAACATGCTCCCCATTGCAAAAAGACCGGAGACCGCCAAGATGTTTTTCCTGGTCTGTCTACTCCTGAGGCGACCCATCACCCACCTCCTTCTTGGCTTGGAAACATTCCAAAGAATCACGGCTATGTATCAGGAATGACTTTGCACAATTCGCCGCAGCGGTTTGGTTATCGCAGGATATAGAAATAATCTAATCCCTGCATATCCATCAGAAACCAGTCAAGGAACTGAAAATACGCCACCGAAATCACAATCGAAATGACGATGTACATCACCGTCTGCATACACGGATCCCTCCTCTTTCTTTGTCTCTTCTGTCCAGCACCTTGTTCAACAAGGACATTGGATACCGGCAAACCAGTAGAAGAACCAAAGGCTCACAGCACAGGTTACATAAAACACTGCCTTACCTATCTTGATTGGAACCGGATCAGATTGGGCCATCGTTTCCTCTGGTACGTAGATGTTTAACCGTAGCAAGTTCTACACTTGACACGTTTCTTCCCAAGTGTGATACTCACCGAACATTCTTTTTGCTTCCCTTGAGGTATCCACATGCGCAGTAACGCAAAACTGTTCGACATTATAGTGTTGGCCGGAATGGTTGTCAATATCCTTTTGGCCGTCTTTTTGATATTGTACTACTTCGATTTTCTTTAGGTTGCACGGGCTTCCCGGCACGAGTTATTCGATCAGTCTGCCAAGTGTGGGATCTTATGGCGACTCCGACTTCGCACAACGAAAGCCTATGGTCTCATCCCGAAAGTCAGGAACCATAAAGCTTCGGATCGTAATTCTCAAATCTGTTCCATGGCTCGTGTACCCCGCACCTCTAAGCGTCTTGTATCCGCCGCGATCAGCAAAATTCGTCGTTTGCGATTCATCGGAGTGACTGGTTTGCTCCTCGTACCAGTTATCTACCCATTCCATCAGATTTCCAAAGCCATCGTACACACCGAATGGGCTCCTGTCCAATGGGAATGATCCAACAGGGGCCGTCGCTTCGTATCCATCTTCGCCCCCTCCCAGATTCGCCTTGTGGGGCCTGGGGGAATTTCCCCACGGCCACAACCGACTATCTACTCCGCGCATCGACTTCTCCCACTCAGCTTCCGTAGGTAAACGGGCACCTCTCCATTGGCAATAAGCATTCGCATCAAACCAGGAGACATAGGCGACAGGTTGATTGGGGCCACGTAGCTGAGCCAACCGTTTGGCATATCGAGATGGAGGCCCCGGCTTTCGATGCCCCGTTTGCTTTACAAATTCCCCATACTGGTAGTTCGTTACCTCATACCTGCCAATCCAGAATCCCGGAAGGGTCACCAGACGCCTGGGACGTTCATTAAAACCACCTCGCACTGTCCCTTGCATAAACTCTCCCGGAGGGATAAACACCATCACTTCCTGCACGATTGCCTGTGGGGTTTCAGGAAAGAACGTCTGTGCCACCCGACGAGGTTGGGCAATGTCCACCTGATCGGGATCAGGTGGCGGCGGCTTGGTGCCGCGCAAAATCCCGGATACCGGCATTCCAATCATAAACACTATCACGACAAACAGAATGAGTTTCAGGCGTCCTTCCATGCCTTTGCAGTCTCACGCCATACCCGGACCCGGACACCCCTTACGATGTGGGTTCTTCCATGGTCTCGACATCCTGTGCGCAACGGAACCCTATCGTCGCATCAGTTCGCCACATCTTGGCTGAGAACCGTTTGGTCAATCTCGCGTTGAGTTTGGAATCACGCCAGGTTCCACCACGCATGACTTTAAATTCTGTGCTGTCCGGACCTGTGGGACTGAGAAACGGCGAATTCTGGTAATAGTTCGGATGATAGGTATCTGCCACCCATTCAGCGACATTTCCCATCATGTCGTAGACTCCGTACGGGCTCCGTCCTCCTTCATACGATCCCACAGGCGCTAAATACTTCGCCCCATCATCTTCGCCATCGATGTTGGAGAGTCTGTAGCTAAACTCATTGCCCCAAGGATACAGTCGCCGGCCTTCGCCGCGAGCTGCCTTTTCCCATTCAGCTTCCGTGGGCAACCGTTTCCCTGCCCATCGGCAATAGGCGAAGGCATCATTCCATCCAATGCCCACGACAGGAAAGTCCGGATCAAGGAGTTTTGAAATATCTTCTTCAAAAACTGGCACCTGAGGGGGATTCCGCTTGGTCATTTTGACAAAACGATCGTATTCCGATTGCGTCACTTCCTTGAGATCGATAAAGTAAGCCTTGAGATACACGGGATGAGCAGGAGCCTCATCAGGATCACCCTGATCATAGCCCATGGTAAAAGGCCCCTCGGGGACCTCGACCATGTCACGGCCCTCATTGCCAACCTTGGTCCGATACATGGAAAAATCACGAAGTTGCACGGGCTCAATAACCCGGGGCACAGTGTGTTCAGACCTCGAGACCAACCGGTCCCGCTCTGCCCGTCCTTTGTACGTTTCATAGATCAACATCACCATCATTAAGATGAACGAGGCAAAGACAAAAACGATAGAGCCGATCAAGACGCCACGATTTTCCATAAGCTGCCGGCAGTCACATGCCTTCACGGTTGCTTGCACAGCGGGGCATCAATGGTTCTCCGCTGACACCGTTGGGTCGGAAGAGGGAACC
>RKSG01000084.1 GCA_007570995.1 Nitrospirales bacterium | reverse complement strand
CATATGAATCAGGACGGCAAAGGCCCATATGTAATCGTATTTTCGATCCATCATCAATTGAGAGATATCTGTCACGTGCAGAAGTACGGGGTTTTTCTTTCCAAGCCCCGACTCCTGTAACTCTTTTCTGCCCTCATCCAGAGCCTGCTTTCTGACGTCGATGCCACAGTAATGACCACGCCGAAGGTACTTGATGAGTGGTATTCCTCCTCTGAGTGTTCCACAGCCAATGTCGAGCAAATAATGATCTGGCGCCAAACCCATGGCTTTCAGGAATCGAATCTGGAGATCGCGTTTCGTTTTCCAGTTTTGGACGGGGCCAACCAGTGCATGGCGAGCCTCCTTCCTGGTCAGCATGATGGATTGTCTATACTGTCGTATCGCTTCAAGCATTCTCAGCATGAAGGGCCTCTTTCCGGTATGTTGGTAAGGGCTTGCGCGACATCGTCGGGATTCGTAATCGGGGGGTGACAGGTACGGTGTCGGCAGACGTACAGGGTAGCGTGTCCATCGACGGCGCGCTTGTCTTTGAGAAGCGGATGGCAGGATTCAGGGGTGTGAGGTTCGAGATGCGCGATGATGCGATGGGGAAGAAAATGCCGTGCCACCTCCCGATGCAACCGGTCGCAGCCTGGTTCTCGAGGAGATCCGATGAATGCAAGTTCGACAGGCCCGTTCAACAGAAAATCCGCAGCCATTAACGTCTTGGCAAATCCACGCGGTACACGACTGATGTGTTGTCCATACGTGTGTATGGCCTGCATGGCAGCGTCGCGATAATCTTCACGATCCGTGTGAAACGAGAGTCGGGCCATGGCCATGGCCGCAATGGCATTGCCACTGGGCGTGGCACCGTCCGCTCCTTCGCGGCCTCGCACGATAAGTGCCTCGTGATCGACAGCCGTGGTAAAGAATCCACCGTGAACGTCATCGCGGAAGTCGGTCAGGAGTCGATCACCTAACCGAACGGCTTCTCCAAGATACCGCTCCTCGCCCCCGGCTTCATAAAGATTAATGAGGGCTTCCATGAGGCAGGCATAATCTTCAAGATATGCATTGATATGAGCCTTGCCGTTGCGAGCCGTCCGGTACAGTCCTCCGTCGGGACGGGACAGTGTGCCGAGTAGAAACTCAGCGGCCCGACAGGCGGATTCCCAGTAGGAAGCCTGTCCCAGGACCCGTGCCGCTTCGGCCATTGCACTGATCATCATCCCGTTCCAGGCCGTGATGATTTTATCGTCCAGTGCGGGGGGCACGCGTTTCATGCGTGCGTGATAGACAAGCGGTTTCACCCGGGTGAGTGTCTGTTGCAGTTCGTCCGGAGAGCAATGGAGCTGCCCTGCGACGTGTGCGAGGGAACGTGGAGTGCGGGGAATACTCCGGTGTTCCCAGTTGCCATCCTCGGTGATATCGTAATACGCGCAAAACCTGATGGCGTCTTGCTCCGATGGAACAATCTCCCGAATCTGTTCGGGGGTCCATACAAAAAATTTTCCTTCGACACCTTCCGAATCCGCGTCTGTAGCCGAATAATAGCCACCCTGGGGATCGGTCATGTCCCGGATGATGTAGTCCAGAATTTCACAGGCCACGTGCTTGTACTGGGGATTGCGCGTCACCTGGAACGCTTCAAGATAGGTTGTTGCAAGGAGCGCATTGTCGTAGAGCATTTTTTCAAAGTGGGGGACACACCAGCGTTCATCGGTGGAATAGCGTGAAAAACCTCCCCCGACATGGTCGTACAGCCCACCGGCTGCCATGGCGTCCAGCGTGTGACAGACCATGTGCAGAGCATGCTCAGTTCGTGTGCGTTGGTAGTGTCGCAAGAGAAAAGAAAGACCGGTAGCCGGCGGGAATTTGGGTGCTTGCCCAAACCCGCCGTATATCGGATCAAAGTCCGCTGAAAATTGCGTGAATGCAGCATCAATGTCCTGTTGCCTGACCGTCGCGGGAGCCGTGACACGCATGGCTGTTTGAAGCTTGGTGGTGAAACGCGCGGCGCCACCGACGATGGTGGCACGATCGTGTTCCCATCCTTCGGCAATGTGCTTGAGAACCGTGCCAAAACCTGGCCTTCCCCATTTGTCGGTTGGGGGGAAATACGTGCCGGCGAAAATAGGGTGTTGATCTGGGGTCAGGAAGACGGTCATGGGCCAGCCGCCATGGCCCTGATTCATGGCGAGCGTGGCCTGCATGTAAATCTCATCGAGGTCCGGGCGTTCTTCACGGTCAACTTTGATGCACACGTAAGAGTGATTCATGAGCTTCGCAATCTCGTCATTCTCAAATGATTCCCGCTCCATGACGTGGCACCAATGACAGGCAGAATACCCAATGGACAGGAGAATGGGTTTCTCCGTTTCTGCGGCGAGACGGAGCGCTTCCTCTCCCCAAGGATACCACTCCACCGGGTTGTAAGCATGTTGCAGCAGGTAGGGGCTTGTCTCGTGGATGAGGCGATTCGGCGACCGGGTGCGATGAGCATCAGCCATGTGCCTGACAGTAGCACCTGGGGAGAATCGTGGTCAATGTGAAGACAGGATTCTTCTAGCCATGCCGTGATTCGATCTTACACTGCCACATCGATTGATGTTGAGAATTCATATCGGCGACTTTGAGAAAAAAAATCATGACTGAGAAGAAACACCTAATAATTTCTATTGACAGACAACGACACGGGGGAGTACCGTGAAACAGGATAATCCTTGTGAAATATGGATGGTTTTCTGTCATGACGCTGTCCGGGTGCACCGGGGAAAAGGAGGTTACCGTGAAAGCGAAAGAGGGGGTAGTTGATCTTCTCAACAAGCTGTTGACTGAAGAGTTGACGGTTATCAATCAGTATTTTTTACACGCCAAAATGTGCAAGAACTGGGGCTATGATCGATTGCATCATCATGTGTTGGAGCGGAGCTGCGGGGAAATGAAAGACGCTCAGACCGTGATCGATCATATCCTCTATCTGGAGGGGTTGCCCAACATGCAGCGTCTTGGAACGGTCAACGTCGGAGAAACCGTTCCGGAGCAATTGAAGGCGGATCTGGACAAGGAACGTGCCATGGTCACAATGCTGACCCAGGGCATCCAGCATTGTGTGAAGGTTGGTGATTTTACAACGCGTCACCTGTTGGAAGATATGGCCAAAGATGAAGAGAAGCATATCGATTGGCTCGAAACACAGTTAGAAACGATTGGCCAGGTGGGACTGCAGAATTATCTGAGTGAGCAAATCAAGGCGGACGGGTAATCGTCAGTTCTTACCGAAGATGGAAACAGGTGTGTCCACATTAGCCATTCCATTCCGCAAAGGAGTCAGGCCATGGCCTTGACCAGTTCGACGATGTTGGCATTGGGGACACGTGTCCCCGATTTCCACTTACCTGATGTGGTGTCCGGTGAGACCATCACTCCGGGTCGCTATGCCGGCCGCAGAGGATTGCTGGTGATGTTTATCTGTCGGCATTGCCCTTACGTGGTTCACGTACAGCAGGAATTAGGCCGGTTGGGCAAAGACTATGCCGGGAAAGATCTTGGCATCATTGCCATCAGCAGCAACGACGTGAACGATTATCCGGATGATCGTCCGGAGTGTTTACGCATCATGGCGAACGACCTCGGTTTCACATTCCCGTATTGTTATGACGAAAGTCAGGAAGTAGCCAGGGCTTTCACCGCAGCCTGCACGCCGGATTTCTTTTTGTTCGATGAGGCTCGTCGGTTAGTCTACCGGGGGCAATTGGATGACAGCCGCCCGGGAAACGGGAAGCCCGTGACGGGAAAGAATTTACGAGAAGCGATTGATGCTGTGTTAGCGGGAAAACCTGTCAGTCAGGAACAACATCCCAGTGCCGGGTGCAATATCAAGTGGAAACCAGGGGGCACTCCTGACTACATGCTGTGACCGTTTCTCAGATTGGATGGCCTCCCTGGGTCGTGGCGTGGCGAGTCTGCAACGACCTGGGGGAGCTTCGCGCACATGATCGTTATCGTGTCCAGGCAAACAATGTGCGGAGCCATTGTTTTTTGTTCTCTGTGAGAGTGGTTTTTCTCCACACATTGGCGACTTTTCTGATCACTTCGGCTTGGGTAGGGTAGGGGTGGATCGTCCCGGAGATGGTACTCAGCCCAAGCCCACCCTTCATGGCCAATGTGCATTCGCTGATCATGTCACCGGCGTGAGCCGCGACGATCGTGGCGCCCACAATGATGTCGGTGCCTTTTTTGACGTGGATACGGGCAAACCCTTCATCTTCCCCGTCTAAAATGGCGCGGTCGACCTCATTCAGTTGAAAAGTAAAGGTATCGGTGGCAATGCCTTTTTTTTGCGCGTCGGCTGCGGAAAGCCCGACGTGAGCAAGCTCCGGATCTGTATAGGTGGCCCAGGGAATAATGAGTGAATCGGTCTTCGCGTACCCGAGTCCAAAAGGGTGAGGGAATAGAGCGTTCTGAATGACGATTTGGGCCATCGCATCGGCTGCATGGGTAAATTTCAATGGAAAACACACGTCGCCGGCGGCGTAGATGGCGGGATTGGTCGTTTGCAGTCGGTTATTCACTTGCACGCCGGACAGTCCATCATAGTCCACCCCAACCGTTTCGAGGGCAAGTGCGTCCACATTGGGCGCACGCCCAACCCCGATGAGTATTTCATCAGCCACAAATTCGTGATGCTCACCGTTGCGGTCGTACTGCACGACTTTCTCCTGCCCGCGCACGACAACCCTGGTGATGGTGGCATCAAACGCAAACAGGACACCGTCATTTTCCATTTGCCTCTGGACGATGTGAGCAGCATCGGCATCTTCCCGTGGAAGGATGTGCGTACTGCGTTCTATCAAACACACGAGACTGCCAAATCGAGCGAACGACTGCGCCATTTCACAGCCAATCGGACCTGCCCCAATGATGGCGAGACGTGGCGGAAGCTGGGTTAGCGAAAAAACGGTTTCGTTCGTCAGATAGCCAGCCTGCTCCAGCCCTGGAACAGAGGGGGCAGCTGCGCGTGCACCAGTGCAGATCACCGCTTTCGAAAATTGAAGAGTGGTGTCACCCACAGTGATCATCCGTGGTCCGGCAAACCTGCCTTCACCGATAAACACATCAACGCCAAGGCTTGTATAGCGATGTGCCGAATCGACGTGGCTGATGCGGGCACGCAGTTTTCGCATTCGCTCCATGGCGGTCCCGAAATCCGCCCGGGTGTCATTCGCGCCGGCAAGGCCGAAGTGCCGGGAATGTTTAACAGCGGCCCACGCACGGGACGCACGAATCATGGCTTTGGAAGGCACGCACCCGACATTCAGACAGTCCCCGCCCATTAAATGCCGTTCGATCAAGGCCACTTTTGCACCGAGTGCAGCGGCGACCGCTGATGTCACCAGTCCGGCTGTGCCCGCACCAATCACGACCAGATTGTACCGACCGGTTGGCGTTGGGTTGGTCCAGTTCGGAGGATGAACATTCTGGATTAATTGCTGATTAAACACATCCATCGGGGCTATGGCGACGGGGTTGTTTGGGCCGCTTCCTGTCAGCATGGTTGGTCCTTTCTCAATGCCCCGCTTGTGTCGTGAGCCGATTGTGTTTCGTCACGTGGCCGGGACAGGCCACATCCAGGCGGAAAAGCCATCCCTTACGGCTGCTTCCTCTCCACGAATTTCCGGTAGGCAACTGGCGTGAGGGCCAGCAGGCCCAGCAAGGAAAAAGCCAGCAACACAGGCGGCGACACAATTTCCCCCAACGAGTCAATGGTCCCAAGTTGTTTGCCCGCAAACGCGAGTGCGAAGCTGCCGGGAATAATGCCAATGGAGGTTGCCACTATGTAGGTACCAGGGTTGACACGGGTTAACCCGGACACGAGATTCACCAGAAAGAAAGGAAAGGCAGGGATGAGCCGTAAGGTTAAAAGATAGCTGAAGGCGTTTTGGGCGAATCCTGCCTGAATCGGCTCAATGCGGTCTCCAAATTTACGTTCGACCCAATCACGCAGGACATATCGTGTGGCCATAAAGGCCATGGTTGCGCCCACCGTGGCGCCGATATTGATAAAGATCGTGCCGAGTATACTGCCGAATAAAAAGCCTCCGGCCAGGGACATAAGAGTCCCCCCAGGTAACGAGAATGTCGTTTGTGCAATGTAGGCGACTATAAACAGGACAACCGAGATGGAATAGTAGTCGTTGGTATAAGCCAGAAGTGCATCCCTGTTGGCTTTCAGTGTGTTAAGGGACACATGATGCCCAAGGTCAAAATAGAAGAATGCTCCGATCCCAAGTCCAAGGATCGCAAGGATGAGGATTTTGATCATGGGTCTCGAGGAATCCTCAGCAGCGGGGATGGTGGTCATCGTGAACTCCATTGTGTGTGTGTCTTCGGAAGACCTCTGATTGGCGTGTGACAGAGTCGGAAAAACCACGTTGCACACACCAATGGTCTGTGTATACGTGTTGGTATCGTCAGGTGGCGCACATGGTTTTCATCAGAGAGCGTGAGACTGCTGAGAGTCTGAATCCTCTCCCAGGCCTGGAGGTGGAGGTGGGACCGCAGGACTTCCGCGGTGAAAAGGCAATCACCCCTGATCCTTCACCCCATTCTCTGTCAAGAGTCTGGTGCCACGGGATGGAGTGTTTTCCCCTGTGCCAATCCGGTGGCATGGTAGCGGAACGGCTTTTTCTCGGCAATGGTATTTATTCCGGTGCCTGGTATGTGGAGAATGTGTTCGTGGGTCTCAGGGAGACTACGGTCTCCGCGCGTCTTTGTCGGTCTTTCCTGGACAATTGAACGGAGTTTGAGAAGTGGATCCTGTTCTTGCGAAGTGTGGGTTGCCGGAGAAGCCTGTCACCGGTTCTTCCCTGTTCTTTGAGGCGTATGCTTGTGGCGAAGCAGCCTGAAGCCAGACGGATGCTGTCCTGCCTTCTCGTGGGCGTTCAATTTGCCTGTATTGGTGCGATCGTGCTTTCCGGTCCCTGGGTCGCCAGACATGGAGCGTTGTTCACGCTGGAACTTGTGGGGTGCCTGTTGGGGATATGGGCGGTCGTGACGATGCAATGGAACAATTTGAGTGTGTTGCCCGAAGTCCGGCCTGGGAGCCGTCTGGTGACCGATGGCCCGTACCGGTGGATCCGTCACCCAATGTACACGGCCCTGCTGACGATCACACTGGCCCTGGTGTGCGAGTCATTTTCTTATTGGCGCGGGCTGTCCTGGATAATCTTGAGCGCGACGCTTCTGGTCAAACTGTCTTACGAAGAGGTGTACCTGCGGGAGGCCTTTGATGACTATGACGCCTACCGGTTGCGTACATGGCGCCTGATTCCGTGGATTGTGTAGGGGCGGGGGTCATCGTACGGAGAGCAGGCCTTCATTGTGCGTGGAATGCAGGCGTGTGACCATGGAACCTGTCACAATGATGTCCTGGCAGACCAACCCCATTGGATCGTCCGCACGGGTTTCCCATGGTGTTCAGGCCATGGAGAGCCCGGACGTCATTTTGTAAATTCAAAATTGGCAGCGAGGCGACCATGTGACGCGATGGTCACGTGTTGCTCCTGCATTCCGAGCACTGGATGCCAGGCCACGATGACATAATCGCCTGGTGGGACGCGATCAATACTGAAATGTCCCGTTTCATCTGAAATGGCATAATAGGGATTGTGGGCCAGATACAACCAGTTTTCCATAAAGTCGTGGCGATCACAGGTCAAGGCCACGGCGTGGGCATGACGCAGGCGTTTTGCGGGGAAGACTTTTTCCGTTTGACTTTCGGCGCCAAGGCTCCGGGTATGCACGGTTTTCAACATTTTTGTGTTCCGACCTTGTAACGCATACGTGTGGAGTATGTGCTTAATGGAATCGTGGTTGACGAACCGGATGATATCATCGGCCATCATGACTCCGGTGAATGGGCCAAAGCTGCATGTTTTGAGGTGAACGCCCAGATTCATCGTGTTGCCGCCGGTATAATGAAATTCTCCATGCCCGGGCCCCTTGGCTTTTGCCTGATACGTGGGAAAAGGTTTCCCTTGTTCCACGCCTTCAATCGCGACGATCACTCCCCTGACCATACCATGATGCGCTTCGACTTTGGTCAGGACGCGGTTTGTGCCGCAGACCTCGGCCCCTTTTCTGACTGTAAACTGTCTTGGAGGAGGCGGAGTACCGGTCAAGGCCACACTGCCGGTGATGGTGCCCCCGTTCCTGACCTCAATGACTTCGTAGGCGGACCCCGTACTCGTGCAGGCCAGCATCACAATCGCAAACCATCCTGTCGCCACGGTGTCTCTCCACATGAACTGTCTCCTTTGCTGGAATATGGTAGCTTCGTTTGCGAAGACTGGAGTGCTCATCAATACAGGCCCTGCCAGCCAAACGTCACGACCGAATCAGTTTCAAGCTGTCCGTCCAGGTACTGGTACACTGGCACGCCACCTTCCACGGCCAGCCTGTTTTCTATTCCCATTATTTCCGGCAACAACACATTGATGCCTCCGAGAACATCCAGTCGCTGGCCTCCCAGACGGGCAGGCACCCCGGTTTGCACAACACGCATGTTAATGTCCGGATCGGCCCCATTATATTTCTTCCAGTCATGCCAACTCAGGCGAACCGACCCACTCAGCCAGTGTGGCACGATCGCATACGCCCCATGGATGTTGATCTGATAGGCGTCACCCTTGGAAAAACCATTGGCATTTTTTCCTGCCCGTAATGTGCCAATGGCCTGAAATCCCCAAGAGACCTGGCCCTTTTCTCCTCCGTAGGTAATCCCGGGGTAAAAATCGAACGTGCCCGAACCCAGATGCATGGGGTAGGGCAATCGCTGTCCATCGGGCCGTAATGGCGTACTGTCTGTTGGCTGGATGTTTCCCGTCGGGACGCTGATCGAGAGGTTCAAATGGAAACGATGGGCACCGAGACTGGGGGCTTCTACCGCCCACAGACGCCAGAGAGACCCGAGCTGAATATCTCCCACACCTTCGGAACGCGTTGTGAATTTGGCGGTGTGTCGTCTGTTTCGATGGTTCATGCTTTTGAGGATGTAGGGGACCATGACGGACAGGGTCACCGTATCATTCCAGCCATACATGAACCCGGCCATATGCATCATCATTCGCATGGATTCCGGCACCACGCCGTACGGACCAAGATCCAGGGCTTCATCATTGGTGATGCGGGTGGTACCGTGTCGAGTCCCGTGCATCCACATGTGCATCAAGCGATAGGAGAACATCACTTCCCCTGCTTCATGCGTGTGTTCTCCCATCATCCCGATTGGGCCATGGGCATTCGGACTGGAATCAGTGTAAAAATTCCCTGTCGTCAACCTTTCATTTTTTTCCGCCAGACTCTCTGCCAGGGCTTCCTCAACCGTATCCATCATGCCATCCAGTAATGCAGCCTGAGCCGCCTGACTGCCCATCGCCAGCATACTGATGGATAAGACAAGACAGGGGATAAAGTGTCGATTGTCCACCTTCCGCTCTCTGATCATGCTTTAATACTCCTTCCTCAACGATCAAACGGTACCCTGTGACTGAAAGAGTGATACCCGGGTGTCCTGAGGATACTGGCACCACGATCATTCTTCCGTAGAAGGGGCCGTTCGCTATGGCAGAATCATTGTTGGAGAAACAGGAAAGAGTTAAAGAACGGGGGGACCACGAGAAAAGCGGGGCATTGGAACTGCCAGTGCGGCAGGCTCAAACAGGGGGATAGTGACAAAACGGAGGACGTGGAATGTTGTATCAAGACACGGCTCTGCGACGTGGACCACTTGGCCTGTCGCGCACAGAAGAGAGCAGAGAATATGCGAGTGGGTCGCTGCGTTATGGTGAGTATGATGGAGGGAATGCGCTGCGGCCTGGTTCAAGACCACGCCGCCTGTGACCAGAAAGCAGGTCAGAACACCCGCAATGAGCAACGTGCGTGGTCGTGAAGTCATCTCGAGCATCGTGGTCGAGAATAGTAAAGCCCCCCCTGTCTGTCAAGAACGTGGCACGAACAGGGCGAAAACTTCAATCCCGCTTTCTTCTGTCGTGAGGGGAGAGGGGGCCTGGATGGAACATGGCCCCGACACAGTAGTGGTTCACACCGACCTTAAACGAAGCTGATTGAATGCGGTGCTGCGAGACCAGCTCCGGAATCATGTCTGCGGGGTACCAGAAAGAGAGGTGAACGGAGGAAAAGGATCGCTTTTCCCCGCTCACCCCTCTTTCACGGAAAGCCTTAGCGATAGTCTCGTCCGCTACGTCCGCCGCCGAATCCGCCACGGTTTCCAGAACGGTCTTCTTGAGGCCTGGCTTGGTTCACGGTCAATGAGCGGCCCTCTAACTGATAGCCATTCAACGCCGTAATGGCTGCCCGTCCCTCTTCCTCCATAGGCATTTCGACAAAGCCAAACCCACGGGATTTCCCGGTGTATTTGTCTGTGATGATTTTTGCCGAATCCACGTTGCCGTGTTGTACAAAGAGATCCGTTAACTCGGTTTCAGTCATGGCATACGGCAGACCGCCCACGTAAATTTTAAACGCCATAGTACAGCTCCTTTGAAATGATCAGGATCCACACTCGAGAAACAGGAAAGAAAAGGATGGGCCGAAGACGCGAAAGAAGAGGGCGACTCAGGTCAGACCTTCGATTCAGATTCCCGATTGCAACCTTCAGTTAATGAAATGACCGTCTTTGACCGTACACTCAGATCGCAACCGTCACACTTGTCGCAACGTAACATATTCGTTATCCGAAAGACAAGCAGGTCGACTTCTTTGTGGGGAGACAAGCCAGATCCCAGTATGCCGCCTGTGCCGGGCAGGCATCGCCAGCCATGTCGTATGGAAGGCTGTTTATGGTATGACGGAGGGAGCCATGGCCCCGGCCACATGGACAACACGCTTGGGAATGCTCTGAGGTTGTTGGACGTTTCTGGCAGACATGCCCTGAACCAGCCCACGAATGTCTTTCACTGCCACGTTCCTGCTCCGGTCCCTCAGCGTTGCCATCGCTTGCAGCAAACACGTTGCAGGCCATCTCAACAGATCAATGTTCCCTGCTACCTGACGATCTGACCCGACTTCCCTGTGTCCTTCCTGTCTACCACGTTTGCTGTCTTGAGTGGCGCATCC
>RKSG01000047.1 GCA_007570995.1 Nitrospirales bacterium | reverse complement strand
GCCCTGGATTCCTGCGTGCGCAGGAATGCATGCCCCTGGCTCTGACCAGGGGACGGAGGGAGGCTTGTATGGCGCCCCTGGTGCCCCTCCACGGCCCTGGATTCCTGCGTGCGCAGGAATGCATGCCCCTGGCTCTGACCAAGGGACGGAGGGAGACTTGTATGGCGCCCCTGGTGCTCCCCCCACGGCCCTGGATTCCTGCGTGCGCAGGAATGACGGAGGAGGCTTGTATGGTGCCCCTGGTGCCCCCCCACGGCCCTGGATTCCTGCGTGCGCAGGAATGCATGCCCCTGGCTCTGACCAGGGGACGGAGGGAGGCTTGTATGGCGCCCTTGGTGCTCCCCCCACGGCCCTGGATTCCTGCATGCGCAGGAATGACGGAGGAGGCTTGTATGGTGCCCCTGGTGCCTTCCCACGGCCCTGGATTCCTGCATCCGCAGGAATGCATGCCCCTGGCGCCCCGTGCGACCAGGGGACGGAGGGAGGTTTGTATGGTACCCTTGGTGCCCCCCCACAGCCTTGGATTCCTGCATCCGCAGGAATGCATGCCCCTGGCGCCCCGTGCGACCAGGGGACGGAGGGAGGCTCGTATGGTGCCACTGGGCCACGTCACGGATCCTTTGAATCCAGCGTCACGGGAATGCCAACCAGTGTTTCCCGCTTCGTCGGCGTTTTCACAGCGTCCCAGAGTTTCTCAACTACACCGGAACCGACATATCCCACACACACCAGAAACAACATCAGCTGAGGGTAGGCGATCACGGACACCAGAATCAAGACGGCCCAGACCAAATACATGAAATGATGGTGCCCCTGAAACTTCAACTGTTTCACACTACGGTATTTTACCGTGCTCACCATGAGAAACGACAGGGCCAGACTCATGACAATCACTACAGAGGGCAGGACAGCCTCCGACAGGTGCGCGATATGCGTGTCAAAAATACAGAACGTCGCGATAAACCCGGCCGCCGCGGGAATGGGCAACCCCGTAAAAAACCGGTTGTCCCCGTGGCTTCCTGCAGTCACGTTAAACCGAGCCAGTCGAAGCGCACCACAGGCCACATAGGCAAACATCACGGCCACCCCCAACATCACGGGAGACTCCAGCGCCCAGGCATACATCAAAAACCCGGGAGCCAGTCCAAAGGACACGAGATCCGACAGGGAATCGTATTCAACCCCAAACGCACTTGTGCTGTCGGTCAACCGCGCGGAGGTGCCGTCCAAGACGTCAAACACCATCGCAATCAGGATCGCCATCGCCGCTATTTCAAAGCGACCATGAAACACCAGTACCACCGCGGCCAGTCCGCTGAATAAATTACCGGTCGTGAGAATATTGGGAATGAGATGGACACCCCGACGGCGTTGCCCTTCCTTGTTCTGAAAGATCCGCCCCTTCATGCGATTGTGGAACACACGGCTCTTCATGCGAACTCTGCGAGAATGGATTCTCCGGCCTTGACCCGGTCGCCTACCCGGACGCGGACCCGGCTCTCCACGGGGCAATAGGTGTCAACACGAGACCCGAACTGAATCAGGCCAAATCGCTCCCCCATCACCGCCTCGTCGCCGGGCCGGACCCAGCACACAATCCGTCTGGCAATCAGCCCGGCAATTTGCACACAGAGCACTTTTTCCCGAGCAGGTGTTTCAATCATCAGCGCGTTCTGTTCGTTGTGCGTCGTGGCTTCGGGATCACGCGCGTTGTGGAAACGGCCCGGCTGATAGGCCATGTCCACAATCGTGCCGGCACACGGCAGGCGGTTGATATGCACGTCGAAAATATTGAGAAAGACGCTGATCCGCACACTGCGATCTTTGAGAAACCGCGGTTCAAATTCCTCTTGAACAGCGACAACCTGGCCATCACCGGATGCAAGAATCAGAGCATCCCCCTGCGGAGGCGTCCGGGGAGGATTTCTGAAAAACCACCCGACCCCACAACCCAGAGCGCCAAAGACCCACGCGGTCTTTCGCCACCCTAACACACCGGCCACGGCGGCCGGGACGGCCATTCCCATGAGAAAGGGCAGGCTTTCTCTCGCAATGGGTATCCCTTGTGCACGATCTGCCATGTTGATTCGCTACACTCCAGTTAAAATCTGCTTTGCCCCGCCCCCGCGGGCCTGGATTCCTGCGTCCGCAGGAATGACGGAGGGCTTGACAAGGGACACCTAGTTCTTCTTCTGATCTACAAGTTTATCGTGTTGCAACCAGGGCATCATCCCGCGCAAGGTCTCCCCTACTCGCTCAATGGGATGCGCTTCTCCCTGTTGAAGCAACGCATTGTACACCGGACGGTTGGCCTGATTTTCTAACACCCACTCCCGCGCAAACCGACCGCTCTGGATTTCCCCCAGAATGGTTTTCATCGTCTGTTTTGTTTTGCTCGTAATGATGCGCGGCCCGCGGGTGACGTCTCCATACTTGGCCGTGGTGCTGATGGAGTACCGCATGTTGGCAATCCCACCCTGATAGATTAAGTCCACAATCAGTTTCACCTCATGCAGACATTCAAAATAGGCCATCTCCGGGGAATAGCCAGCTTCGACCAGGGTTTCATACCCCGCCTGAATCAACGCCGTCAGGCCGCCGCATAACACGACCTGCTCGCCAAAGAGGTCGGTTTCTGTTTCTTCGCGAAAACTCGTTTCAATGACCCCGGCGCGGCCACCACCAATCGCCGACGCATAGGCTAACCCGACACAGGCAGTCTCCCCGCCCGGGTCCTGATGCACGGCCAGCAAACAGGGCACCCCACTTCCCTTCATATACTCGGAGCGAACCAGGTGGCCAGGGCCTTTCGGCGCCACCATAAACACGTTGACCGCAGCCGGCGGCCGAATCTGCCCGAAGTGAATGTTAAATCCATGACCAAAGGCAAGATACGCTCCCTGTTTCATATGCGGGGCCACCGCTTGCTGGTAGATGGCCGGTTGCGTTTCGTCAGGCGCCAGCATCATGACCACGTCCGCCTGTTTCACGGCATCCGCTACCGGCATCACGGTCAGGCCTGCGGCGTCAGCCTTCTTCCAGGATGCCCCCTCCCGCAAACCTACGACCACTTTGGCCCCGCTCTCCGACAGATTCAGGGCATGCGCGTGGCCCTGACTGCCAAATCCGATGATGGCCACCGTCTTGTTCAGAATGTTCTGCACATCCGCATCTTTGTCATAAAAAATCTTCATAACCGCACTCCTTCGGGAAGTAAGACAACCGGCATCGCAGACTGCTGGCACATCGCCGAACGCTGTCAGGTGGCTTTCGCAAGCGGGCGCGGCTGACTCGCCGCCGGGCGCATGGGTTCGCGCGCAATGGCAATCCGGCCGGTCCGGACGATTTCCTTAATACCAAGGGGTTGAAGCAGCTGGATCATGGCTTGAATTTTCTGCACGTCACCCGTTACTTCAATGGTGTACGACGTCGGCGATGAATCAACCACGTTCGCCCGGAAGATTGATACAATCCGCAAGGCCTCGTCCCGATCATCTGACCGCGTGTGCACTTTAATCAAGGCAGTTTCCCGGCTGACGGCATCGCTCTCATTCAGGTCCACCACCTTGATCACGTCAATGATTTTATTCAGTTGCTTGAGAATCTGTTCAATGATGCGCCCGTCCCCACGCGTGACAATGGTCATCATGGATACTGTCTGGTCAAGCGTCGGGGCCACCGATAAACTTTCGATATTAAAGCCCCGCCCGCTGAACAGGCCGGCGACCCGGGACAGGGACCCGGATTTATTTTCCAACATCACGGCAATGACATGTTCCATGATCACTGTCCCAACTCTGGATCTGTCTGCATGCCCATGGCTCCATCCCCCTGGATTCCTGCGTTCGCAGGAATGACGGCGGGGACACTCGCCCAGCCC
>RKSG01000063.1 GCA_007570995.1 Nitrospirales bacterium | reverse complement strand
CTTGTATACATAAATCGCCAAAAGCATGCCCCTGGCTCTGACCAGGGGGATAAACGCCCCCCTCTCTCTGGGTCTTTTGTGAATCTGCTTTTTAGGCCTTTTGATTGATTGCAGCCAGGATGCAATCTGTTTAGAATCCGCCGTTCACCGTTTTGATCGTCACGTATTATCCAGACTAACAAAGGTTATCCCTATGGCAAAGGTACTCGAAGGCCCGGGAATGGGCCTGCTGAAAAAATGGGGCATGCAAACGCCACAGTACGCCGTGATCCGCTCTCCAGAAGAATTTGAACAGTTGTCCCAGGCTCATGACTGGCTGAAAACCAGTAAGCTGGTCGTGAAGGCTCACGAAGCCCTGGGCTCGCGGTTCAAACTCGGCCTGGTCAAGGTCGGACTGGATGTCAAGGGCGCCAGGACTGCAGTGAAAGAAATGCTCGGACGGACGGTCGAGACACTGACTATCCGAGAAGTGATTGTGTCCGAGGCCGTCACACATACCGAAGAGTATTACGTGGCCGTGAAGTCAACACGAGATGGCGCTGATGTCATGGTCGCAAACTGCGGCGGGATCGAGGTGGAATCTAACTGGGAACGCGTGAAACGACTCGCCGTCGAGGTGGGAGAAGCCCCAACGGAAGCCGACTTGCAGACCCTGGCCAAAAAGGCAGGGTTCTCCGGTGATCTGGCCTCTCGCGTGGCCGATTTCGCCAGGAAACTGTTTCTCTGTTTCGACAACGAAGATGCTCAGTATCTGGAAATTAACCCCGTTGTGCAGAATGCCGCCGGTGAACTGGTCGCGCTGGATGCCGTGACTCTGCTGGATGGCGACGCTAAATTCCGCCACCCGGACTGGACGTTCCCCTTCGCCGCTGAGTTCGGCCGCGCCTACACCAATAACGAAGAAGAAGTCATGGCCGTGGACGCAAAGGTGAAAGGATCCGTGAAGTTCATCGAGATTCCAGGCGGAGATACGGCAATGCTTCCCGCCGGCGGCGGGGCCAGCGTGTATTACTCGGACGCAGTGGTGGCCCGAGGCGGCAAACTGGCTAATTATGCGGAGTATTCAGGCGATCCGCCCGACTGGGCCGTCGAGGTGCTGACGGAAAAAATCTGCGCCCTTCCCGGTATCAAGAACATCATCGTCGGCGGCGCTATTGCGAACTTCACCGATGTGAAAAAAACCTTCGGGGGCATTATCAATGCGTTTCGTAAGGCACAGGCCGAGAAAAAATTACACGGTGTGAAAATCTGGGTGCGACGCGGCGGGCCTAACGAAAAGGAAGGGCTGGCAGCTATGCGAGCACTGAAGAATGAGGGCTTTGATATCGAAGTGTTTGATCGCCATACTCCCTTGACAGACATCGTGGATATGGCTCTGGCCAAACGGTGCCAGAATTAATTAAGCATGCCCCTGGCTCTGACCAGGGGCCTGCCCCTGGCGCCCCGTGCGACCAGGGGACAACCGGAACGTTGCGTGTGGGACAGCGTGTGAGGAGCATTCAATGAGCATTGTGGCAACAAAAGATACGCATGTTGTAATCCAGGGCGGTGTGGCAGGGGGCAATGCAGCCCGTCGCATGGCCGAGTTCCGACATATGATTCGGCAACCCCTGAACGTGTCCGCATTTGTGTATCCCCCGGATGCGGGCAAGGCTAATGAAATCGTCTGCGGGAATCAGATCGTCGCGGTGCCGGTGTACAAAACCGTGGCCGAAGCAACCGCACACCACCCGGAAATCAACACCAGCCTGGTGTACATCGGCGCAGACCGGGCCTGTAACGGGGCACGGGAAGCACTGGACGATCCACACGTGAAGGTGGTGTCCATGATTACGGAAGGCGTGCCGGAAAAGGATGCCAAACTGCTCGGCCGGCACGCACGCAAACTTGGGAAGATCTTTAACGGGCCTTCTTCCATCGGCATCATGTCAGCGGGAGAATGTCGCCTGGGTGTGATCGGCGGGGCGTTTGATAACCTGGTGGCCTGCAAACTCTATCGCCCAGGCTCGTTTGGGGTGATTACAAAATCCGGCGGCCTGTCAAATGAAATCATCTGGATCTGTTCGCAATTCGCCGATGGCATCACTACCGCAATTGGAATTGGCGGGGATGCCTACCCGGGAACGGATTATGTGTCGTACCTCGAAATGTTTGAACAGGACCCACAGACCAAAGCCGTCATCATCGTCGGCGAGATGGGCGGCGATCTGGAGGAGCGCGCGGCGGAATGGTACGGCGCAAAGAAACGCCGGATTACACTCCTGTCCGTCGTGTCCGGGTTTTGTCAGGAAAGCCTGCCCAAGGGCATGAAGTTCGGTCATGCGGGGGCCAAGGAAGGACTTCAGGGCGAAGGGTCTGCCCGCGCGAAATCGGACGCACTGAAGGCCGCCGGGGCAATCGTGCCCGATACGTTCGGTGCCCTGGGGCCGGCGATACGCGACACCTATGACAAGTTGCTGGCGTCCGGTGCGGTGAAACCGATTCCGGAATTGAGCGATGCGGAAAAACCCCGCCTCCCCCGAACCGTCGAACAGGGCATGAAGGAAGGCGACGTGCTGGTGGTCCCGCTGATTCGATCCACCATCAGCGATGATCGAGGCGATGAACCCCTGTACGAAGGGTATCCGGCATCCGAGCTGATCAAGAAAGGCTACGATATTCCTCACGTCATCGGGCTGCTGTGGGATAAGCGGCTGATTGGCAAACACGAAGCCGAAATCATCCGGCGGATTCTTATTCTGTCGGCCGATCACGGGCCATGCGTCAGCGGGGCGTTGACCACGATCATTGCGGCATGTGCCGGTATCGGGTTGTCGCAGGCGGTGGCGGCCGGGTTGATTATGATCGGGCCGCGGTTTGGCGGGGCGGTCACCGATGCCGGCCGGTATTTCAAATACGCCATTGACCATGGCATGTCTGTGGATGAGTTTCTGGCACATATGAAGAAAAACGTGGGGCCGGTGCCGGGAATTGGTCATCGGGTGAAAAGCCTGCGGAATCCCGATACCCGTGTGAAAGAACTGGTGGGGTACGTCAAGAGTCTGGGCATTCCCACGCCCCATCTGGATTTTGCCTTGCAGGTCGAAACGATTACGTCGGCCAAGAAGGATAATCTGATTTTGAACGTCGACGGAGCCATGGCGGCTGTCCTGGTGGATATTGGATTCTCCGTGGACAGCCTGAACGGGTTTTTCCTGCTGGCCAGAACGATTGGACTCATTGGCCACTGGACCGATCAGAAACGTCAGGGCAGCCGGCTCATTCGGTTGTTTAACTATCTCGTGCACTACGCGTCGCCCCGTCGCCGGGAAGTGCCGCCATTGTCATAACCGACCGCAGACTGTCTGTGCCCCCGGTCAGAAGACGGCGTGGGTGGGGGCAGCCGGGTCGGGCCTAACCCCCAAGCGGAGAATGTCCTATGTCAACTGAACTGGTCAGAAAAATGTACGATGCCATGCCCGCTGCCGTGGAAACGGCTCGCAAGAAACTAGGTCGCGGTTTGACCTGGGCCGAAAAAATTCTGGTTGCCCATGCCGACAACCTGGAAACCCAGGCGTGGGAGCGGGGGAAAGCCATGTTGTCACTGCGCCCCGACCGGGTGGCGATGCAGGACGCCACCGCCCAGATGGCGATGTTGCAGTTTATCCAGGCCGGGAAGAAACAGGTCGCCGTGCCGAGCACAATCCACTGCGATCATTTGATTCGGGCGGAGATGGGGTCGGAAAAAGACCTCATGGTGGCGAATCAGGAAAACCGGGAAGTCTACAACTTTCTGGAATCCGCTGCCAGGAAATACGGCATTGGGTTCTGGAAGCCGGGGGCAGGCATTATTCACCAGGTGGTGCTGGAAAATTACGCTTTCCCGGGCGGGTTGATGATCGGCACCGATTCTCACACGCCGAATGGCGGCGGGTTGGGCATGCTGGCCATTGGCGTCGGCGGGGCCGATGCCGGTGAAGTCATGGCCGGGTTGCCGTGGGAGGTGCTGCATCCCAAACTGATCGGCGTCAAACTCACTGGCCGGTTGAATGGCTGGACTTCGCCCAAAGACGTGATTCTCTATATTTGCGGCAAGCTGACGGTCAAAGGTGGTACCAACAAGATCGTCGAGTATTTTGGCCCGGGCGCGGCCACCATCAGCGCGACGGGCAAGGGAACCATTACCAACATGGGCGCGGAGCTTGGTGCCACCACGTCGGTGTTTCCCTTCGACCAGAAGATGGTTGACTATCTCAGGATTACGGAGCGGGACGAGATCGCCAAACTGGCGACGGCCCACAAGGACATGCTGATGGCCGACCCTGAGGTGTATCAGTCGCCGGAGAAGTATTTCGACGAAATTCTGGAGATTGATCTGTCCACCCTGGAACCGCACGTCGTCGGGCCGCATTCGCCGGATCTGGCAAGACCCGTTTCCCGGCTGGCTGCCGAGGCCAAAGAAAAAGGGTATCCCGTGGAGTTGAAGGCGACGTTGCTGGGCAGTTGTACCAATTCTTCCTATGAGGACATCGGCCGGGCGGCCCATATTGCGCGTCAGGGGTTGAAGGCGGGGGTGAAGGCCAGGACGGCCTTTCTGGTGTCGCCTGGTTCGGAGCGGATTTTTTACACCATGAAGCGCGACGGGTTTCTGGATACGCTGGAATCGATGGGCGCGACCGTGCTGGCCAATGCCTGCGGGCCGTGTATCGGCCAGTGGAAACGGGCCGACGGACGCAAGGGACGCGCGGATTCCATCGTCAGCAGCTTTAACCGGAACTTTCCCGGTCGTAACGACGGCATTGCCGATACCCTGTCCTTTCTGGCAAGCCCGGAGCTGGTTGCGGCCTATGCCCTGGCTGGCAATCTGGAATTCAATCCCCTGCGCGATACCCTGACTGCGTCGGATGGCAAGTCTTTCAAACTCGAGCCGCCGCAGGGCGAAGAATTGCCGGCGAACGGGTTTGCCAGCGGGAAGGAAGGATTCATTGTGCCGGCGGAGAATGGCGACGGGGTCGAGATTAACCTGCCTCCGGACAGCGAGCGGTTGCAGCTGTTGCAGCCGTTTCCCAAGTGGGACGGCAACGATTTCGACAAACTGCCCTTGCTGCTCAAGACCAAAGGGAAGACCACCACGGATCATATTTCCCCTGCCGGTCCCTGGCTCAAATTCCGCGGGCATCTGGACAGGATCAGCGACAACATGTTCATGGGCGCGAACAATGCCTGGGCCGAGGAAACGGGGAAAGGCACCAACGTGTTGACCGGGGAATCGGGTCTGCCCATTGCGGCCATTGCCCGTGATTATAAAAGCAAGGGCATCGGCTCGTTTGTGGTTGGCGATGAGAATTACGGCGAAGGCAGCAGCCGCGAACATGCGGCCATGTCGCCGCGTTTTCTGGGCGTGAAAGCCGTACTGGTCAAGAGCTTTGCCCGTATTCACGAAACGAATCTGAAGAAGCAGGGCATTCTGCCCCTCACGTTTGCGAATCCCGCCGATTACGATTGCATTGAACAGGACGATCGTGTGAATGTGACGGGTCTCGGTGCGTTGGCACCGGGGAAACCCGTATCCGTGACGATTTCCAAAAAAGACGGGAGCACGCGGACGATTCAAGCCTGTCACAGCATGACCGACCAGCAACTCGCATGGTTCAGAGCCGGGTCGGCGTTGAATGCGTTGCATGAATAAACGGGCATCATCCTGAATGGTCAACGGAGATGGCGACCGAGTCCTTCGACAAAGATGCAACCGTCAGCCGGGAGGATGCGCTTCATCCTCCCATGGTGACGGTGGAGATTTCTGGTAAACCCTTTCAGGTGCCGGCGGGCGTGACCTTGATGAAGGCTCTCTGGTACACCGGTCACGAGGTCACGCGCGGCGCCGGGTGTCTGGGCGGGTTCTGCGGTGCCTGCGCAACCTATTACCGCACAAAAGACGATCCCAAAGTGAAAACCTGTCTGGCCTGCTCCCATGCGGTGGAGGACGGCATGTCATTTTCCTTCGCGCCGCCCTTTCCTGCCCGGAAAGCCACCTACGATGTGACGCAAGTCGCAGACCCCAAACAGGCCTTGTTTGACCTCTACCCGGAAGCGCCCCTGTGCCGGAACTGCAATGCCTGTACCGAAGCCTGTCCGCAGAACATTGACGTGCGCGAAGGAGTCTGGAAAGCCGTCTTCGGGGATTTCAAGGCGGTATCAGAAACCTTTATGGATTGTGTCATGTGCGGCTTGTGTGCGCCGGTGTGCATCGCCGACATTGCGCCCAACTTCGTGGGAGTCTATGCCAGTCGTGCCTACGGGGCGCGGGAAATGGAAAAGCCGCTGGGTCTTTCCGAGCGCATTCAGGCCATTGAGGAGGGTCGGTACAACGACGACTGGGAGCGCATCCTCAAGATGACCGATGAAGAACTGCAACGCACATCCGCGGCGATTCCGTCGTGAGGACATTCCGGTTGCGACATGGATTTTCACGCTCTGCACGACGTTGTCCACACATCCCGTGACGCTCGTTGCCAACAACACCTGCCACGTCTCTCGCTCGCTGAACGCGACGCCCTGATTGCCAGATACCATCCTGACTATCGTCAATCCGCCTACCGTCCGATTGCGTTTGGCCCGAATGCGGGGGATCGGACAGTGCATGAACTTGCCGCCATGCTGGAAGGCGACAGCCGGATCGCCGACGATTTGTCCCTCACCCCCACGCATACTGTTGATGTGCTGGTCGTGGGCGGTGGCGGGGCGGGGTGTGCTGCGGCGCTCCATGCGCACGGGCAGGGAGCCAACGTCCTCCTGGCGACGAAATTGCGTCTGGGGGATTCTAATTCGGTCATGGCGCAGGGGGGGATGCAGATTGCCGTGGCTCCCGATGATTCCCCGGTTCAACATTTCCTGGACACCCTCAAAGGGGGGCACATGCAGAACGACCATCGGTTGTTGAGGACGATGGTCGAGGAGGGGCCGTCCATTGCCAGGTGGTTGCTGGAGCTGGGCGTATTGTTTGATCGGGATGACGACGGCAATCTGCATGTCAAACGGGGTGGAGGCAGCACCAGGGCGCGGTTGCTGACCTGTTCGGACTACACCGGGCTTGAAATCATGCGGGTGCTCAAGGATGAAGTGCTCAATCAGAACATTCACCTGCTCGAGTTTGCCGCGGCTGTGGAGTTACTCAGTGACGAGCACGGGGCCTGTTCCGGTGCCGTGTTTCTCGACCTGGACAACAAGCGGCACATTGTCGTGGCGGCCAGGACGGTGATTTTAGCCACTGGTGGCATTGGGCGGCTGCACATTCAGGGATTCCCCACCAGCAATCATTACGGTGCCACGGGCGATGGGCTTGCACTGGCCTATCGCATGGGGGTTCCGCTTGTGCACATTGACACGTTTCAGTATCACCCTTCCGGCTGTGCGTATCCCGAGCAGCTTGTCGGGCAGCTGGTGACGGAGGGGATACGGTCGGAGGGTGGTCATCTGGTCAATGCGAAGGGCGAGCGGTTTGTGAATGAGCTGGATACCCGTGACGTGGTGGCGTCGTCCATTATTCGGGAATGTGAGGAGGGGCGTGGTGTGCGAACGGTCACTGGTCGGGTGGGCGTGTGGCTGGACACGCCCGGGCTTGAGGTGAAAGATGGCGAGGGCACGCTGGAGAAGCATTTCCCTGCCATGGTTCGTCAGTATGCGCGCTACGGGGTGGATATCCGCACGGATCCGGTATTGATTTATCCCACGCTGCATTATCAGAACGGGGGGGTGAAAGTTGATGCCAACGGTGAGACGCCCGTGCCGCGGCTCTTTGTCGCGGGGGAGACCTCCGGGGGATTGCATGGGCGCAATCGTTTAATGGGCAATTCGTTGTTGGATCTGATGGTATTTGGAAAGCGGTCAGGGATCACGGCGGCGGCGCGAGCGAAAACGGTTCAGCAGGGGCAGTTGACGCTGGGTCATCTCTGCCGTTTCCGGGACGAGGCCAGGAAACACAAAGTCGCCGGGCAGGTCGTCTCGCCGAAGGTGTTTCCGGATTATGCCGAGAAGACGTAGGGTGGGGCGGGTTGTTATGCGTGTATCAACTTTCTGGTGTGAAGGGGTGGCACAATGAGTTTCAGGCCGAATTATCGGGATAAGCGCGTTGAAGAATGGGGAATGCAGGAAGGGGAGGAGTTTGTTTGCGATTTGCAGAAAAGGATGCACGGGAAAGGGAAAGAGATCGTATGTGATCGTGGTAAACCAGACAGGTCGATTGCTTGGTGGGAGGAGGAGGGTAAATCTTGCAAAAGTAGGCTAGGGAGGGATAGTGCATGGGTGGAAATCCATTATTATGAAAATTACAGAAGCTATTTTCTTGCCTTTTGGGTTCCCTTTACGCGTTGCATCCATGTAGATGTGGAGGAGAGCGAGCAGAGGCATAGAATTTGTGTTGAGTTACGCGAAAAACTGAAGCGATTTGCGCAAGATCAAGATCACAAGTGGGAATTTGTTGTTGGCGAACCGGATGGATTCATCAAGCTACACACTGAAGAAGAATTTGGCACTACTTCCGGGGCGGTTTTTTTGCAAAACGACAAAGCAGGATTGTTGGCTTGCAGAAACTAACGGCAGACTCGATATGGGAAAAACCGTTGAAAATTTGCTAAAGGCTGAAAAGGTTGTGCGATGCGTTTTTGAAGACTATTTGCTCTGGAGCGGCTAGTGAGACCTTTATGGCCATTGAGACTGAAGAGATTTTGCAAGATGATTTTCGAGGCATTGATCGATAATCCATTCCGGGCAACGTGCCTCTAAGCGAGGCATTGCGTGACGGGAACATCATTGAACATCCACGAATCCATGAAGACGCCGTTTGCCGCTGAAAAGTGGGTCGTTGCACTTGCGGTGAGTCGGTCTAAGTCGTCAGAGCACGAATCGAGGGTGCTTCCGTGGCCTGTGCGTACATTATCAGGCGGGGCATACTTGTTTTACTAAGCATTGGAGGTGCGCAATGGCTGGTTTCGTGTATGTTGACAACTCAAATGTTTTTATAGAAGGGCAACGGGTTGCGGCGGTGAAAAACGACTTGGCTTTGGACATTCGTGATGCGATCGACGGTCAGATTGTTGACCGCAGCTACCGTCTGGACTTCGGCAAGTTGTACAGGTTTCTCGCCAACAATGGCTGCAAGGTCAAACGGGCCATGCTGTTCGGGTCGCGTCCGCCGCAAAATGACTCTCTGTGGGCTGCGGCCAGGTCCGAGGGGTTTGAACTGTTCATTAAAGATCGAAATGTCGCCAACAGGGAGAAGCAAATTGACACGGCGATCGTGGGGGCGATGTTTGAAGATGCTTTAGAGCAGGCTGATAAAGCCAATGACACGTTAATTCTGGTGGCCGGCGACGGCGATTATGTACCTCCGGTGGCCCGTCTGGTTGAGAAAGGTTTCACGGTGAACGTCGTGTTCTGGGAACATGCTTCACAGGAGTTGCAAAGGGTTTGTTCAAACTTCATCCCGATGAACCCGCATTTCGAAAATCTTTCCCTGTAGAATGTGCGAGGCGGTTACCCAGCATGGGCGGCCACGTGTTATTCCCCGCTCCCATAAGGTTGTGCGATGTCCGGGCGACCGCAGCGCGAGGCGTTGCATGAAGGGAACATCATTGAACATCCACGAATCCATGAAGACGCCGTGTGCCGCTGAAAAGTGGGCCGCCTCACTTACGATGAGTCGGTCTAAGTCGTCAGAGCACGAATCGCGGGTGCTTCCGTGGCCTGTGCGTACATTATCAGGCGGGGCATACTTGTTTTGCTAAGCATTGGAGGTGCGCAATGGCCGGTTTCGTGTATGTTGACAACTCAAATGTTTTCATAGAGGGGCAGCGGGTCGCGGCGGTGAAAAACGGCTTGGCTTTTAACATGGATGATGCATTCAGCCGTCAGGTTTTTGACCACAGCTACCGTCTGGACTTCGGCAAGTTGTACAGGTTTGTCGCCAACAATGGCTGCAAGGTCAAACGGGCCATGCTGTTCGGATCGCGTCCACCGCAAAATGACTCGCTGTGGGCTGCTGCCAAGTCCGATGGGTTTGAACTGGTCATTGAAGATCGAAGCGCCTCCAACCGGGAGAAGAAAATAGACACGGGGATTGTGGCGGCGATGTATAAAGATGCGTTCACGCAGGCTGATAAAGCCAGTGACACATTCATTCTGGTGGCCGGCGATGGCGATTATGTGCCTGCGGTTGTCGGTCTGGTGGAGATGGAGTTCACGGTGGATGTCGTGTTCTGGCAACATGCTTCACAGGAGTTGCAAAGGGTTTGCTCACACTTCATCCCGATGAACCCGCATTTCGCAAATCTTTCCCGGTAGAATGTGCAAGTCGGTTAGACAGCATGGGCGACCACGTGTTATGCCCTGCTTCCATAAGGTTTTACGGTGAAGTGGGCATACTCATTTGCGATGCGTCGGTCTAAGTCGTCAGAGCACGAATCGCGGGTGCTTCTGTGGCCTGTGCGTACATTATCAGGCGGGGCATACTTGTTTTGCTAAGTGTTGGAGGTGAGCAATGGCTGGTTTCGTGTATGTTGACAACTCAAGTGTTTTCATGGACGGACAACGGGTTGCGGCGGTGGAAAACGGCTTTGCTTTGAACATTCATGATGCGATCAGCTGTCAGATTTTTGACCACGACTACCGTCTGGACTTCGGCAAGTTGTACAAGTTTGTTGCCAACAATGGCTGCAAGGTCAAACGGCCCATGCTGTTCGGACCGCGTCCGCCGCAAAATGACTCGCTGTGGGCTGCTGCCGAGTCCGAGGGGTTTGAAGTGGTCGTTGACAATCGAAGTGCTGCCAACCCGGAGAAGAAAATAGACACGGGGATCGTGGCGGCGATGTGTGAAGATGCGTTCACGCAGGCTGATAAAGCCAATGACACGTTCATTCTGGTGGCCGGCGACGGCGATTATGCGCCTGCGGTGGCCCGTCTGGTTGAGAAAGGGTTCACGGTGAACGTCGTATTCTGGGAACATGCTTCACAGGAATTGCAGGATGCTTGCTCCAACTTCATCCCGATGAACCCGCATTTCGCAAGTCTTTCCCGGGAGAGTGTGCAAGTCGGTTAGACGGCATGGGCGACCACGTGTTATTCCCCGCTTCCAATAAGGTTTTACACGTTCTGGATTCCTGCCCCTGGTCAAAGCCAGGGGTATGCTTTACGCAGGAATGACAAGCTGGGGTTAAAGTTTTACGGTGTCCGGGCGACCGCAGCGCGAGGCGCTGCATGAAGGGAACATCATGAACATCCAC
>RKSG01000001.1 GCA_007570995.1 Nitrospirales bacterium | reverse complement strand
CCATGGGGTGGTGCGGCGGGGCACCGTGGTCGAACTCCTGGGCGACGTCACGCAGAATGGTCGCATGGCGCAGATCCTGGTTTCGATCCGAGACCCGCTGGAACTGGAACAGGCCGCCGAGGTGCGGCAGCCGCTCTTGCTGGGCGAATATGTCCGCGTGGCCATTGAAGGCCCCCTGTTGCGCGACGTGACGGTGCTGCCCCGTCACGCCATCCGCGAAGGCTCCCGCGTGTGGATCGTCGACGCCGAGCAGCGACTGGCCATTCGTCCGGTGGACATCGTCCTCTTCCGAGAGGACACGGTCCTGGTCGGCCGGGGGCTCCGGGACGGGGACGAGGTCATCATCAGCCACGTGCCCGCGGCGGTTCCCGGCCTGCCCCTGGCGGTCGACGCCGGGCCTGGGCTGCAGCCTTCGGCCGATCTCCCCACCCCTGGAAAAAGATGAGTGCATCCATGGCCACGCCCCCGTCCCCTGGTCAGGCACGCCCCTGGCGCTCCGTGCGACCAGGGGACGGAGGGGGGGGGCACGGCGGCCCCATTGCCTGGATGGCCGGCCATTCGGTGGCGGCCAATCTGGTCATGCTGATGTTTCTGCTGGGCGGATTGATCGTCGGCACGCGTCTCAAGCAGGAAGTCTTTCCCCAATTCGACGTGGCACTTGTGCGCATTTCCGTGGCCTATCCCGGTGCCAGTCCGCAGGAAATTGAACAGGGCATCATCCTCTCGATTGAAGATGCCGTCCGTGGGCTGGATGGCGTGAAAGCGGTCACCGCCACCGCCACAGAGGGCAGTGGTCTGGTGTCGGTGACACTGGTCACCGGCGTCGACACGCAAAAGCTCCTGCAGGATATCACGAACGAAGTTGACCGCATTCAGTCGTTTCCTGAGCTGTCGGAGAAGCCGGTCATCAGTCTGGCCGCAGTGCGGGATCAGGTGCTGACCGTGATGGTGTACGGCGATCTCGACGAGTCGACGCTCCGCGACGTGGCCGAACGGGTTCGCGATGAGCTGTTGCAACGGCCGGGCATCACCCTGGTGAAACTGGGCGGGGCTCGGCCGCGGGAGATTGCGATTGAGGTGCCGCAGCGCTATCTCCGGGCCTACGGGTTGACGCTCGACCGGATTGCCGGGGCGATTGGCACGGCGGCCATTGAGCTGCCCGGGGGCGGCGTGAAGACGGCTGGAGGCGAAGTGCTGCTCCGCACGCAGGAGCGGCGTGACTTTGGGCGGGACTATGCTTCCATTCCCGTGACCTCGACGCCGGACGGTGCCATGGTCACCGTGAAGGACATTGCGACGATTCGGGACGGGTTTGCGGACACGGACGAAGAAGCCTTCTACAACGGCCAACGGGCGATCCAGGTCCAGGTGTACCGGGTCGGTCAGGAAACGCCCCAGTCGGTCTCCCGGAATGTCCACGCCTATCTGGCAGACATGCGGACGGAACTGCCGGCGGGCCTTGGCCTGGCCGTCTGGAACGATGAGTCCGAGATTTATCAGGACCGCATGCGTTTGTTACTGAAAAACGCGGGGCTGGGATTGATCCTCGTGTTGTTGCTGCTCGGCCTGTTTCTGGACGTCAAGCTCGCGTTCTGGGTCACCGTCGGCCTGCCCACGTCCATCATCGGGGCCTTCCTGTTCATTCCCCTGACAGGCGCCTCCATCAACATGATTTCCCTGTTTGCGTTCATCGTGACCCTGGGCATCATCGTGGATGACGCCGTGGTGGCGGGGGAAATCATTTATCAGAAACGGGAACAGGGCCTGCCGTTCCGCGACGCGGCCGTGGCGGGGGCCCGGGAGATTTCCGGGCCCATCATCTTTGCCGTGCTGACCAACATTGCGGCGTTTCTGCCCTTGTTTTTCGTGCCTGGCGACCTGGGCAATTTCATGCGGCAGATTCCCTCGGTGGTGGTGGCGGTGCTGGTGGTGTCGCTGATTGAGTCCTTGTTTATCCTGCCGGCGCACCTGGCCGCCACGCGGCCGCCCTCTGCGTTCTGGCACACCCTGGATCGCCCGCGACGGTGGTTCAGCGGCGCCCTGCACACCGTCATCCTCACCCGCTATCAACCCTTTCTCCACACGGTGATCGCTCATCGCTACGTCACGGCGGCGGTGGGCACCGCGTGTCTGATCCTGACAGTGGGCACGGTCGCCGGCGGCCACCTCCCGTTTCGGTTTATCCCGGCCATTGACTCCGACATTGTCACGGCGCAGGCGACGCTCCCGTACGGGGCCCCCATGACCTCGTCACGGGCGGTGCTGGATCGCCTGCTGAAGGCAGCGAACGCCACCATTGACCACTTGGGCGCGCATGCCCCCCTGGTCAAGCATGCCCCTGGCGCTCCGGGCGACCAGGGGGCCAGGGGCAGGCCTGGCGCCCCGGGCGACCAGGGGGCGATCGTGCGGGGGATCTATGCGCAGATCGGGGCCCCCTTGCAGCAGGCTGGTCCCGGCGACAGTACCCAGGAGACGTCGGGCAGTCACCGCGTGGGGGTGATGGTCTTTCTGGTCCCCGCGGATCACCGGGAGTTCAGCGGTGCGGATTTTGCCCGGGACTGGCGAGCGACCATCGGGACGATCCCGGGCCTGGAATCGCTCACCTTGAAAGCGGAGATTGGCCCGACGGGCGGGTCGCCCATTGATATTCAACTCACGCACCGGTCCCGGGCCACGCTTGAAGCCGCGGCCACGGAACTCGCCGGGGCCCTGGCGGGCTATCAGGGCGTGCTGGACATTGACGACGGGGTGTCGTTGGGCAAACCGCAATGGAATTTTCGCATCAAGCCGGCGGCCCACAGCCTGGGGCTCACCGCGATGGGTCTGGCCCGACAGGTGCGGGCCGCGTTTTATGGCGTGGAAGCCCTGCGGCAACAACGCGGACGCGACGAAGTGAAGGTGATGGTGCGGCTGCCCGAGGCGGAACGTCGGTCGTCGTTCACGGTTGAACAGCTGATCCTGCTCACGGGGGAGGGGGGGGAAATTCCCCTGGCCGAGGCGGTGGAGACCGATCGGGGCTATGCCTATACGGAAATCAAACGCCGTGACGGGCGGCGGGTCGTGGCGGTCACGGCTGATGTGGATGCGCGGCTCACCAGTGCCAACACGATCATCAGCGAGGTGGTGGCGCGTGACCTGGCCGCCCTGCAGAAGAAGTACCCGGGGCTCGGGTATTCGCTGGAAGGCCAGCAGGCCGCCCAGCAGGAGTCGCTGTCGGCGATGGGTGTCGGCTTTGCCCTGGCCCTGTTACTGATCTACGGGTTGCTGGCCATTCCGTTCAGAAGTTACCTGCAACCGCTCCTGGTCATGCTGACGATTCCCTTCAGCATGATCGGCGCGGTCGTCGGCCACCTGCTGCTGGGCTACGGGCTCAGTCTCATCAGTCTGTTCGGCATCGTGGCCCTGGCCGGCGTGGTGGTGAATGACTCGCTGGTGTTGATCGTGGCGACGAATCACATCCACCACACCCAGCCGGTGTCTCTCAAGCACGCAGTGGTCCAGGGCGCCATGAAACGCTTCCGCCCCATTGTCCTGACGTCGTTGACCACGTTCTTCGGCCTGGCACCCATGATGTTTGAGACCTCGTTGCAGGCTCGGTTTATCATCCCCATGGCCATTTCGCTGGGCTTTGGCATTCTCTTCGCCACCATCGTGGTGTTGACGTTCGTGCCGTCCGTCTACCTCATTGCGGAAGACGTGACCCGAAGAATCTGGCCGGCGCAGGCCGGTGCCGAGCCCCCACCTGAGCAGACGGAGCTGGAATACCCGTAACCCCTGGTCATCCCCTCCGTCCCCTGGTCGCACGGGGCGCCAGGGGCAGGCGTTCCCCTGGTCAAGCCCCCCCTCCGTCCCCTGGTCGCCCGGAGCGCCAGAGCCTGCCCCTGGCTTTGACCAGGGGGGCATGCATTCCCGCAGTGAGTTGAGCGGGAATCCAGGGGGGGCGCC
>RKSG01000132.1 GCA_007570995.1 Nitrospirales bacterium | reverse complement strand
TCATTCCCCTGGTCAAGCCCCCCCTCCGTCCCCTGGTCGCACGGGGCGCCAGGGGCATGCCCCTGGTCAAACCCAGGGGCAGGTATTCCCGCAGTGAGTTGAGCGGGAATCCAGGGGGGGCGCCAGGGGCAGGCTCTGCGAACGCAGGAATCCACCTGTGTGCATTCCCGTGTCCGTGTACGGATCCATTGCGCTGCGATTGCCGTGGCTGGACGCCGGGATTACTCGTCGGTATGCGCGCCGGGGGTGATTTGCCAGAGACTCCAGTCAATGGCTTCTCGCAATTCCTGCATCTCCGGATCGGTGGAAGACGAGGTCCATGCCTTCAACCCGAGCTGTTGAAGGGGTTCCACCGAGCGTTGATCGGGAATTTTCCCCACGGCTTTCACAATTTCCGTCTGAACGTGCAGGTGAACATCCGGTGCGTGCATCATGGTGAGAAGAGGCGGCAGGATTTCGACGTTGCCACTGTGCGCGCCAATCTCCCCAAGTGCTTCCACTGCCGCGGCCTGGATGTCCACCGGGGAGGCATTGTCCGACAGGAGCTTCATGAGCGTGGGAATGGCTGGTTCCCCCATATGTCCCAGGGCCACCGTGGCCGGCAGGGTCAGGTTGGTCCGGGTGAGGGTGTCTTGCAGTGCGCGGAGCATGATGTCGTCCGGTGCATGGTCGGCAAGCGACAGGATGGTGAGTTTCGTTGCCGTGTCGGTGGTGGAGGCGGTCAACAGGGACGCAAGGCGGTGGCTTTGCTGCCATTCCGCGGCGAGTGCCAGCGGGAACGTGCTGTTTTCCAATGCCTGGCACAGGTGCCGCAATGCGAATTGTCCTGAATCGGTTTCCCTGCTGGCGCGGGTGGCTTCCCACGCATTGTCAAACGTGGTGCGCACTTCATAGTGCCACGGCCCCTGCTGGTCGTCCAGGATGTAGCGTAACTGGCAGGCCGGGCCTTTCCAGATGCGGGACGGTGCCCCCGGTCGGTAGACCTGGTCGTTCGTCCGCTTGATCCCTTCCCATGTTTTGCGTTCCTCGCATTTCACTTTCAACGTGACGTCGTGTGCCTCCGTTGGGGCGGCGACCATCGTGAAACCAATTGCGGATAACTGACGAGAGACAACCTGCCGTACGCTGGTGGCATCCACGAGGCCGTTTTCCGTCACGGCAAGGGCGCTGACAAAAATTTTCTCGACATGTTGCAGTCGCGCCTTCTGTTGCGGGTTGAGGGACATGCGACGGGCGGAAACCTGTTCGGGCATACAACAGGTACCGAGCACGACAAGGCTGACAACCCAGGACAGGATGACCCACATGCTGTCTGTTTTCCTCTTTGGATCTGCGGGCGGAGAGGCTGTCCGGGTCTCCGACGCCCCGCGTGACATGTGCACTCTGCATAGCAAGAGAGATGGGCAAAAAGCAAGAGACGGAAGCAATCGGTGTTGGGAAACGTGTCGGGAGCACGAGTCAGGGAGCCATCGTGCGGCGATTGCCGGGGGTGACAACCGGATCAGCGCGGATGCTGTTGGTTGGAGCGTCGGCCAGCCCGAGGGAGACGATGGGACGGGGGCGGGCGAGTGGCCAGTGTCAGGGTACACTCGAGTCGGGGATGGTCCGGATCGAGGATTTTATACAGGTGAATTTCCATAATGCGATTGTCGTTGATGTTCATGGCTTCACAGAGGGCGTCCTGGGTGATTTTGAGCCCACCGTCGAGGTCGCGTCGCCATAACGTCGGGAAGTAAAAACGGATTGTCAGCGTCAGGGTGCCTTCCTGTGCCTGGTGTCGAAAGCTGTGCCAGGCAGGGAACGAAGATGTCGCGCTCGCCATGAGCAACTGACCGACCGCCCGTTTGTAGTGACGCCCTGCCGCCGCCAGCACCCGCCGTCCATTGACGGTGGCGTACTGCCTGTTGATGCTTGGTGGAATGGGCAGGACCAGAAACAGCGTGGTGTCTGTCAGGGAGAACGATGTGGCCCCGTCGAAGGCTCCGGCTGGGGAAATCAGCGTCTTGCGTGTCCTGCGAGATGTTGGCAACAAGGCACCGGCTGTGTTCTGCGCGACGTGAGGCTGTGCCTGATTGTCGGGCAGGACAGGGACTGTGCCGTTGAGACGCGACGTGTTCAGAACGTTCCGAGAGAGGCGCAGGGGACGGGGAGAGGACGGCACGGGAGTGTTGCGCGGAATGGTCACACCATGCGTTCAGCTAGAGCAGATCGAGCATGACACTGGCCTGTTCGTCCAGATCCTCGCTGTGCTGTGCAAGGTAACGACGCCACGCGGACGGATTCCAGATTTCCAGACGGTGATACATCCCCACGAGGACGATTTCCATATCATCATCAAGCGGGATCATTTTTCTCAACCGCCCGGGAACAAGGACGCGCCCGGCCTTGTCGATTTCCGAAGACGTGGCTTCGGCCACCACGTAGTGCATGAAGAGCCGGTTCCGGTCTTCGGTGAACGTGTCTTTGGCACGGGCCAGGATGTTGTCCCATTCCTGTGCCGAGTAGGCCGACAGTGGCAGGTCCTGTCCCTTGACAAACATCACGCGGGATCCCCTGGGTTCTCCTTTCGCTTCGAAAGGCTCGCGCAGGGAAGCGGGAAGAATGAACCGCCCCTTTTCATCCAGCTTGCAATAATATTGTCCGGCAAACATGGTGTTCCTGGCTGATTTTCGTTATACTTGGTGCACTCTGTTGTGGGCGTGCCACGCCATGAGAAAACGGAGAGTTATCCTAGAGAAGGCCATTCGGAAAGTCAAGCGAAGGCCGTGTGTGGATCGGAAATCCGATATCTGTAACCATCAAGCCAGAACAGCCTTTGTGGATGGCAGTCTGTAACTCTCATGTGGTCATACCCAGCCGAACCCCTGTGTATACTCACCCGTGACAGCCATGTCCAGCTACCTTGTCTATAACGCCATCTGTGGTACGGAAACGGCTCACGGCTTGCAGCATAACCTCTCCGATCTGGCAGCGCAGGTCAGGGAAGCCGTCTTGCTGGGGCGGACGCTTGTCGTACCGCCACCTGCCCTGGCGATCCGCTACAATGAGGGGTGCCCGTCTTCTCCAGTGTGGAACCGGTACGTCGACCTGGAAAATTCTCTTCTGCACATTCGCTACAAGAATGGAGAACACACCATCTGCCCGATGCCCGTCATGTCTCGCGCTGACTTTCACCGCCTGCACATTCCGGAACGGGAGTACCTGCGTCTGTCGGGGGAAACGCCGGTCTCGGACGAACACAATCGCCGATACCGGGTCATCTTCAAAACCCTGACGACGGCCAGGCCTGTGATGAACAGGGAGGTTATTCCTCTGAACGTCTATGACGCCCATTCGCGGATTGCCAGTATCACAACGGGGTTCAAACCACCTGAACTGGTGGAGTCGCTGGCGCAGCCCGTGTTACAGGCTCTTGGGACATCATATGCCGCCGTGCATTTCAGAAGGGTAGCGTCAGCGGTCTTCTTCAGCCAGATCGCAGTGCCGGGCCTGGGGATTCGTTGCGGCTTCTTTCCCTGTCTGGTGATGAATGATCTCAAGCGGTTGATCCCGCGGGACATGCCGGTGTATTTCATGACGGACCACCATCGCGGCACCTATGCCGATGGTCTCGGTCAACACTTTACGGTTTTCACCTGGCGCCGGTTCCCGGAACTGAGACGTCTGTTGGTGCAGGATGGAACACCGCCAGACAATTACCTCCTGATGCAAGTGGAGTCACTTCTTTTCGCATCTGCTGATGTGAGAATCAATACATATGACAATTCCGCGCATACCAGCTTTACACGGTATTTGATTCTGACAGGCAGGAAACCCGACTGCGATTTCCCTGTCAGCCTGATCAGGGACTCCAAGAGGCACGTTGTGCGTCTTGTACGGTTCTGTGGCTTGGCATGTGGGGACGACGCCACGTCTCTGCTGGCGTCCAGGCACATTGTGCGTCTTGTACGGTTCTGTGA
>RKSG01000150.1 GCA_007570995.1 Nitrospirales bacterium | reverse complement strand
GACGGAGGGGGTGGAATGACGGAGGGGGGTGAACTGTCCAGGCCGTCTGTCTGTCTTGCATTGGCACAATCCCCCACCTACAATCCACGCACAATCCATGACACGTCCAGCCAAAACCAAACGTCCCCGTTCCGTCCGATTCACCCTCGACCAGCAGATGAAACGCCGGTTTCAGATACGTCTGCTCAAATGGTACGACGACCACGGGCGCGACCTGCCCTGGCGGCGAACGCTGGATCCCTACAAAATTCTCGTGTCAGAAGTGATGCTTCAGCAAACCCAGGTCGAACGGGTCATCCCCAAATACCACGAATTTCTGGGAAAATATCCGACGTTGAAGGACCTGGCCGCCTCGGAACCGGACGACGTCCGCGAAGCCTGGTACCCGCTTGGGTACAACATCCGTCCCTACCGGCTTCACAGCATTGCCTGCGAGACGGTCACCCAGTACGGCGGGACACTGCCCCGCGAAGACGAACAACTGCAATCCCTGAAAGGCATTGGCCGCTACACAGCCGGCGCGGTGCGCACCTTTGCCTTCAACGAAGATGCCCCCATCGTGGACACCAACGTGATGCGGGTGCTCCATCGCGTGTTTCTCGGCAAGGGCGACCCCAGAAAACAGAAATCCACCGTGTGGGTCATGGCGGAAGCGCTGATCCCCAAAGGCAAAGGCTACGACTTCAACCAGGCCCTCATGGACTTCGGCGCATCGGTCTGTACGGCACGCAAGCCGGCCTGCCCGTCCTGCCCCATGAAAACATTCTGTCGGACATACCCCGTGGAACCACACTAAGCAGCACGCCGTCGTGCACACGACCGGCGTCCCATCACGCACAGGAGAGACACCGCACATGATAGTCGTACTGGACATCGAAACCCTGCAAGCCCCTCGCGAAGAATGGGCGCGCATGGCCGGCATAGACCCCATCACACCTCCCCCCGAAGGCCAGGCCGAGTCAGACCAGCTCGATCAAGCCGAAGCCCGTGAGCAACAGAAGAAACAGGACAACAAGTATGAGCGGTCGGCGTTTGACGGCACCTTCAGCCGCATTGTGTGCATCGGGCTGCTGATTTTCTCCGATACCATGAAGCGTCAGTGTGCGGTAAGCTGGTACGGCACCAACGAAAAGGAACTTCTTTGCCAGTTCTGGGCGCGACTGAAGGACATCCGGCCCTTGCGTTTCATCACCCACAACGGACTGAACTTTGACCTCCCGTTCATCAAAAAACGCTCGATCATCCATCAGGTCAGGCCCTCGCACGACATCAACCTGGCCAGATTCCGGACGGACAGCGTCTATGACACGATGGCCGTATGGAGCAACTGGGACATGCGCAGTTCGGTCAAGCTGGACGTGCTGGCGCGGGCGTTACACGTCGAGCCAAAATCCGGAAGCGGCGGGCAAGTCGCGGACATGTGGGAAAAGGGACAGGGCCAAGCCATCGCGGAATACTGCCTGCAGGACGCCTACGTCACCTATGCCTGTTACCAGCGCATGACCTTCCAGCCCCCCCTGTCCAGCGACGAAATCCTCAAAGACCCCGAACTGATTGAAGTGTCATGACGGGGGGCAATGTGAAACTCAACGAAGCCGACACGAGAGCCAAGCTGATCGACCCGGCCATTCACAAGCGGGGCTGGACCGAGGACCTCATCCGGCGAGAGGAAACGGCGGGCCCCGTCGAGATCATTCACGACAAGCCACGGCGAAGGCCGCGCGGCCAGATTGACTACGTGCTCAGATGCAAAGTCAACCCCGATACCCAACCCGTAGCCCTTGCCCTCATCGAAGCCAAGCAGGAAAGTCTGCCGCCGGGCCACGGCCTCGAACAGGCCAGGGAATACGCAAAATGCAAACGTCTCAACGTAAAATTCGTGTTTTCCTCCAACGGTCACCAGTTTGTCGAGTATGACGCATTCACCCGCCTGACATCCGCCCCGAAGCCGATGACGGCCTTCCCGACCCCTGCCGAGCTTCGCACCCGCTACGAACAGGGCATGCACTTCTCGCTCGAATCGAAGAATGCCCGGCCTCTTCTGCAGCGGTATGCTGGCGGAGAAGTCACCAGGCGGTACTATCAGGACGCGGCCATCCGGGCGGTCATGGAAAAAATCGCGCAGCAGGAGAAAGCCGCCCAGCCAAACCGTGCCCTGCTTTCCATGGCGACGGGTTGCGGCAAGACCTACATTGCCGTCAACCTGCTCAAGCGCATATCCGACGCTGGAAACCTCACCCGCGCCCTGTTCGTGTGCGACCGCGACGAACTCCGCACCCAGGCGAATGCCGCCTTTCAGCACGTCTTCGGGGCAGATGCTGCGGAGGCCTACCGCAAACCGGATGGTTCGAACAACGCAAAGAACGCCCGCATCCACATCGCCACCTACCAGACCCTCGGCATGGACAGTGAGGCGGGCGACGACACCTTTCTGACCAGGCATTATCCGGAAAACCACTTCTCCCACATCGTCATTGACGAATGTCACCGTTCAGCCTGGGGCACATGGTCGAAAATCCTGACCCGCAACCCCGGTGCCGTCCAGATCGGCCTCACCGCCACCCCGCGGCAACTCCGCACCAGAGAGGACACGGAGGAAGCCAGAGAGGACGAAAAAATTACCGCCAACAACCTCAAGTATTTCGGAGAGCCGGTATATGAATACAGCGTGAGTCAGGCCATGGAAGACGGCTACCTTGCCGCCTGCGAAATTCGGAAAGGACGGGTCAATCTCGACGAAAAAGGCCTGACCATTGACCAGATTATGGAGCAGAATCCCGTAGATGCCACGACCGGCCGGCCGTTGGAAATTCATGAAATTCAGTCCCACTATGGCAAAGAAAAATATGAAGGCATACTTCTCCTGCCGGACCGGGTACAGGCAATGTGCGAGGACCTGTTCAGATACCTGCTCGAGACCGGTGGTCCCGAACAGAAAACCATCATCTTCTGTGTCCGCGACAGTCACGCCGACTCTGTAGCCGTCTGCATGAACAACCTGTACACCGCGTGGTGCACCGAAAACAAAACGGGTCAGGTTGAGAACTACGCCTTCAAGTGCACAGCCGCCAGCGACGGCAACAGTCAACTCCCTGACTTCCGTGGGTCCTCCCGAGGGTACTTTGTTGCCACCACCGTGGATTTGCTGACCACCGGAGTAGACGTGCCCTGTGTACGCAACATCGTATTCTTCCGGTATCTCAAGAGTCCCATCAGTTTCTACCAGATGATCGGGCGTGGCACGCGCATTCACGTCCCGACCAACAAACTCATGTTCCGCATCTACGACTACACCAACGTCACCCGTCTCTTCGGCGAGGACTTTATCACCGGACCGCCCCGCGCCAGCAGTGGGAAAGGCAGCGGAGACAGTGACGTCGACAAAGCACACGAACAAATTCAGGTAGAGGGATTTGAGGTTACAATCACCGATGCCGGCCGCTATATCGTGGCCGACGTAGACGGCAAAGCCATTCCCATAACCTTGGATGAGTACAAGACCCGGCTGGCCGAGCGGCTGGTGCGGGAGGTTCCGACGCTCGAAGCTTTCCGCAGCTGCTGGATTGATCTGACAGAGCGCAATAACCTTCTTACAACCCTCAGGAATGGCGGGTATTCTCCTGAACTTGTTCGTGTCATGAGTGAGAGGCAAGACTACGACCTGTATGACGTGCTGGCTGAGCTTTGCTGGGGCATGAATCCCCGCACGCGCGTCGACCGAGCGCGGGCCTTCATCTACAAGCACAAAGCCTGGCTCGACGGTTTCCCTGAGCCACCTGCCACCGTAATCCGTGCCATTGTCAAGCAGTTCGGGCGCAGCGGGACGGACGGCTTAGAGAACACTCGATTATTCCAGACGCCGGAGGTCAAGTCTGCTGGGGGAGTAGCGGCATTGAAACAAGCCGGCATCCCCCGCGAGCTGATTGGAGAGACCAAGGCAAGAATGTTTGCATCGTGAGAGACAGTGCAGTGATGGCCGCTAACTCCCCGTCATCCCTG
>RKSG01000052.1 GCA_007570995.1 Nitrospirales bacterium | reverse complement strand
CGATGCACGAATCGTCAACAGCAAATACATGAGATAAATCAGGATCAATGCCAACGCCAGCGACACGCGCGCCAGCCGCCATTCTGACGGCACAAACACTGCCAGGATAGCCAGCGTCCAGGCAAAGAGAAACCAGTTCAGGTCCCGGTGCAAGCCGGTTGGCTCGGGGTGAAAGACTTCATGCCAACCACGACGATGAGCAGCAAACATGCCCATTAAAAACAGGGTCACCGTCGACAGCATGAGCGGGGCACCGACAATGGCTCCCACACCGACCTCATGCCGTGTCGACAACTCCCCGGCCGCAGACAACACGGCCACCACCGGGACCATGGCCTCGGGCAAGGCTGTGCCCACGGCCGCGAACACAGACCCCGTCACACCCTCGGAAATGCGTAACCGTTCTCCAAGATGCTCGAGTGCATTGGTGAACGCCTCTGCACCAATGACGATGGCACATAACGCACCGAGCAGCACCCACATTTCCACAGTGTGAATCCTTCTGTTACATCCCGTGATTGCTTACAGCACAGGGCATGATCCGGCAGGCATCGGGCCTCTGGATTCCTGCTTCCGCAGGAATGACGACCCGGAGCCTTACACACAGGGCATGACCTGGCAGAGGGCACTGTACACCGACAGGATCGCCATGTTACTGCCTTGCTCCGGTCACAAAATTGCATTACACTGACCGCTATGAGCGTCGCACTGGCTATCAGTGTCGTGTGCGGGGTCGGGCTTCTTGTCTGGTACGTGGGTAGCCTGTGGTGGCGCAGACGACGAACCGCCAGACAAGCCGATGAGCTTCTCGCCAAAGTGGTAAAAGCGAAAGATGCTTTTCGCCGCCAATGAACGCCGGGCAAGCACGTAAGTACCAAACCCCAGCCTGTTCTGGCAACACAACGGCCCGAAGGCAAACCGCCAGATAGATCGTGGTGTAAGACCGTCAGGGCCATCCCTGTCCCCCCCGACACGATCTCCTTTAGCTCACAAACCAGGATCAGTTTCAGAGGGCGAACATCTTCGGGATACCACGTACGAGCCTGGTGTCCCCCGGCACGGTGCGGGTTTGCCGCAAGGTGCCCCTCATAGAGACATTCACGGCCAGGTTTCGTCGAACGCCACACGCGACGGGCCGGGCATGATTTTCCGTCAAACTGCACGGCACATGGCTGGATCGATCCAATCGCATCGGCAGACAGCATAACAGTGATTGAAAGACATCTCGCTCTTGATCGCACAGATACTCATGGAGTCCGTGGTCATGCCTGTGGTAGCATGTCCCCCGTTTGCGCCAAAGGGCCTGGCCACACGGCGGAGCACAAACATGACCATGGAACCGGCATTGCAACAGAAGGCCGACGATGCCTTCATGCAGGAAGCGATTCTGGACGCAGCCCGGGCCGCTTCGCACGGCGAGGTGCCTGTGGGGGCGGTTCTTGTCCACAACCACGTCATCATCGCCCGCGGGGGCAACGCCAGGGAACGTGAACAGGACCCAACAGCCCATGCGGAACTCACGGTGATCCGGGAAGCCGCGCACACGTTGCAATCGTGGCGACTCACCGGCACCACCTTGTACGTCACGCTGGAACCATGTCTCATGTGTGCAGGAGCCATGGTTCTCGCACGGATTCCCAGGTTAGTCTTTGGTGCCTGGGACCCGAAAGCAGGGGCATGCGGCTCGTGCTTTTCTGTCCATGAGAATGCACAGTTGAATCACCGCATCGCCGTCACACAGGGGATTCGAGAAGACGAGTGTCGTGACATGCTTCAGCAATTCTTTCAGCAGGTGAGACATAACCGGCTTGCCGCCATACACTGATACAGCCAGTTGACAGGCGGAGAGGTGCGAGAGTGGCCGAATCGGGCGGTCTCGAAAACCGTTGACCGGCAACGGTCCGTGGGTTCGAATCCCACCCTCTCCGCCACATTCCCCCCTCTGGAAAAAGAAGGCGTGTTTGCCTCGTGGCTTCGCCGTGAGTCCCGCTCCTGCCAATTTCCAGGGTTTCTCTACTGACCATCCTTTTCCCTGTCAGCAGGAATGTGGGTAGACGGTCAGCCGCAACGTCGAGAGGCTTACTGAATCCGGCGGATTTCTTTGTTCTGCGGTCTGGCAGGAGAAGGTAGCGGCATCACGCCATATTCCCGAACCGTATCCAAAAGGCGATCCGCCAGGAGACGTTTCGGCAATCGCTCGACCTGAATGGCCTGTCCGTGACGGGGAAGGAAAATCGCTTCGTTGGTATCGCTGCCACAGGCGGATTGCGCCCCTGTCACACGGTTAATCACAACGAGATCCAAGTCTTTCTGTCGCAGTTTCTTCCGACCGTTGGCAAGCAGATCTCCGGATTCGGCCGCAAATCCGACCAGCACCTGATGCGTTCGTTTTCGCGACAACGATTCAAGAATATCGGGCGTCCGTTCAAGATCCAGCGGTGCCCCGTTCCACTCATGTTTTTTGATTTTTCCCGAGCAAGGATGCCGAGGACGAAAGTCTCCCACCGCCGCCGTCATGACAAGGACTGTGGCCCAGGAAAACCTGGCATCCAACGCGTGCCACATCTCTTCCGCCGTCAGCACGGAAACGGATGTGACGTTGGGCGGAGACGCCAGCGCCGTCGGCCCGCTGACGAGTACCACTTCCGCCCCGCGTTGGGCCGCGGCTTCTGCTACGGCGTATCCCATTTTCCCTGATGAGGCATTCGTTATAAAACGAACCGCGTCCAGGGGTTCCCGTGTCGGGCCGGCGGAGACGAGCACCCGTTGCCCTGCCCAGTCACGCCGTCGGGCAAGGCAGGCCATCACCGCTTCCAGCACCACGTGTTCGGCGGGCAACCGTCCCTTGCCCACCAGACCGGATGCCAGCGAGCCTTCCTCCGGCTCCAACACCACAACCCCACGGTCGCGTAGTGTCCACACGTGAGACACCAGTGCAGGATGGTCCCACATGTCTCCATCCATGGCCGGTGCCATCACGATGGGACACCGTGCCGCCAGCAACAACGTGCTCAGCAGATCATCCGCCAACCCAAGGGCACATTTGGCCAGACAGTTCGCCGTTGCCGGAGCCACCAGTACCAGATCGGCTTCTTCTGTGGCACGCAGGTGCGGCATGGGCTCCGCGTCGGCAAAGAGATGTTGACGAACCGGCCGCCCGGACAACGTTTCAAAGGTCAGAGGCGCCACAAACCGCGCCGCGGATGGCGTCACGACCACGGACACCTCCGCCCCGTCCCGGACCAGCGCCCGAAGCAGCGACACGGCCTTGTACGCCGCGATGCTACCCGCGACGCACAGGAGAATTCGCCTGCCCTGTAGGACATTCCTGCTCATGCCGATGGCTCAAGCGGGATTACATTTCACCATCTGGAGGCCGAGGCTCATAGCCCATATTGTACAAATTTGAAATCGCCTCCTCTTTCGGTGAATCGTCAACATAGACGCCGAGGTGCTTCTGAATTTCCCTGGCGTTTTCAACAGCCTCCGGCGACAACGGTTGTTCCGGGTCGCGTTCCGGCCTGCTCCTCGCTTCACGAAGAGCCTGACGCGCTTCTTCCCCCATGACATATTGCACGTTGTTCCCCAGCACCTCTTCAAGGGCCACGGAGGTCTCCTTTGCAAATTTACTGGCTTGCGCTCGTTTGCCCCCGCGCATGAGCTGTTTCGCACGTTGGGCCGCCACCAGGACCACCCGATAACGGGAATCAAACGTACGGCCTCTTTCGTCTAGCAACAGTGGTAGCGTATCAATCATGACCGTCACTCCTTTGAATGTACCAACACATGGTTACGTTGTAATCTCGTTCATCGTCGTCTGTTCCAGCAAACCACTGTCCTCAAGCCAGCTGGCCCCTAATCGGCTTACTCTGAGACGTTCAGCCAGGATGATGGACTCTAATGCCTTCACGGCACGCGACAGGTCCGCGTTCCGAATGAGATAATGGTAGTCTTTGCAGTGAGCAATTTCCTCACTGGCTCTTCGGAGACGTCGTTGGATGTCTTTCTGTCCATCCAACGCCCTGCTGTAGAGTCGTTGTTTGAGAACGTCAAGCGACGGCGGCGCAACAAACACTAACACTGCCCCGGCAAATCGCTCCATAATCTGCTTCGCTCCCTGGGTATCAATATCCAGCAACACGCTGACTCCACTATGTATGGCCTCGACCAGTGGTCGCTTCGGTGTCCCGTAGGCATACCCGTACACTTCCGCCCATTCAATAAACTCATCGTCTTCCAACATGGTCCGAAATTGAGCGGCTTCAACAAAACGATACTCGACGCCTGTCCGCTCGCCGGACCTCGGGGGTCGCGTCGTACAGGACACCGACAACATGGTCTGCGGCACATGCTCCACAATGTAGTTGCACAACGTACTCTTTCCCACGCCGGAGGGCCCCGACACGACAACCAGGACACCGTTACACGTCATCAGTCCACCCTCCCCACATGCCCCCCGCGTCGCACGACGCCCTATTCCACATTCTGCACCTGCTCACGAATCTTTTCCAGTTCACTCTTGAGCTGGACAACGCATTGCGCAATCTCCGCATCGTTGGCCTTGGAGCCGATGGTATTGACTTCTCTGCCCATTTCCTGCAGCAAAAAATCCAACTGCCGCCCGACGGGCTCCCGCTGTTTCATCATCCCGGTAAACTGTGCCAGGTGACTCTGAAGCCGGGTGAGTTCCTCGCTCACGTCACATCGGTCCGCCAGGAACGCGACCTCACGCGCGATCTTGTCCTCCTCACCGTTTGACGACCCGGCCAGCTCCTGCACACGCGCGCGCATGCGGGCATGAAGACCTTTGACAGCGTGAGGCAGACGGCACTGTATTGACTGATGCAACTCCCGAACACACGTCAACCGTTTGGTAATATCAGACTGAAGGGCCTTTCCCTCCGTCAACCGCATGTGGTCAAGATCTGCCACCGCGCCGGTCACGAGCCGCTTCACCACCAGATCCGTTCTGGCATCGTCAAAAGAGGGTTCCACCACCCGGAAAATTTCCCGGAACGAGGCGAAGAGACCAATGTCAATTTGCCCTCCCAGCTTGAAATCTTTCTGTAACTGTTGGAGCGTCTGATGGTATTGACGAGCCACAGGACGGTTAATCGTCAACTCCTTGCCACCGGCTGCCTCCTTCGCGCAGGTCACGGTAATTTCGATTCTTCCTCGACAACATTTCCGGGCCACGATCGCTTTGAGTTCCTCTTCCCGCTCAAGCCGTCCTTTGGGCAATCGGGTCACGATCTCCCGAAACCGGTGATTCACCGACCGGACTTCCGCCACAATGGCCAACCCTTGAGAGGTTCCCTCCCGTTTTCCAAACCCTGTCATGCTTTTCAACATGGGCGCGCACGCTTTCCTGTCCACTCACAGTCGTCATACAGCACGCAGACTTCGCATCGAGGTTTCCGAGCCAGGCACACGTAGCGGCCGTGGAGCAAAATCCGCTGTGACCCTTCCGTCCAGTATCGTTCGGGCCAGACCGCTTGCAGGTCAAACTCGATTTTGGTCGGGTCGGTTTGCTGCGTCAGTTGCAAACGATGAGAGACGCGTTTCACATGCGTGTCAACAACAACGGACGGCACACCTTCACAGGCTCCCAGGATGACATTGGCGGTTTTGCGCCCAATGCCGGGCAACGACGTCAAGTCCTCCATGGTCTTCGGCACGACCCCGCCAAACCGCTCAACCAGAGTCTGCCCGCACTCTATCAAACGTTGCGCCTTGCTCCGATAAAAGCCGGTGGGCTTGATGATCGATTCGAGGCGCGCCTGCGACGCGCGGGCCAGCTCCCCGGCTCCGGGGTAGGCTGCAAACAATGCCGGCGTCACGCGGTTGACCCTTTCATCCGTGCATTGAGCCGATAAAATTGTCGCCACCAGCAATTCAAACGAGGTGGTGTAGTCAAGTTCGACACGGGCGTGCGGAGTGTGCTGTTTCAATCGCTCGACAATACGCCTGGCACGGGCGCGAACGGACGCAGGGGATTGACCTGGTTTCATGCGACGACGGGCGTCTTTCATGGGCCAACGTCGGCCAGAGCCGCGCCGGTGGTAGACGACGGGGTCGCGTGCCAGGCCTCCTCTCCCGCCCGGCCAGGCAACCAGTGCAATTCCAGCGTGTTGTCAATGACGTGCTGAAGCGGCGTTAAGGTCTCTTTCCGAATTGCCGACACACACAGAGCACGGGAAGACCGTTCAAGGATGTCCACGTCCGACGGCGGCAGGCGGTCGCATTTATTCATGACCATCACCCGCGCCACATGCTGAAGCTCAAGCTCACGCAAGATTTTTTCCACGGCTTGTATCTGCTGATCGCAATCGGGGGCGGTGGCGTCGACGACGTGCACCAGGAGGTCAGCATGACGCAGGTCTTCAAGCGTTGTGCGAAAGGCATCCAGCAAATTACGGGGAAGGTCACGGATGAACCCGACGGTGTCGGTCAGAATCGCGTACCGGCCGGAAGGGAGCCTGAGCCGTCGATTGATGGTGTCCAGGGTGTCGAACGGCCGATCCTCGGCGGACACCTGGCTGTGGGTTAAGGCATTCAGCAAGGTCGATTTCCCGGCGTTGGCATAGCCGACAATCGACACGACCGGAATGCCTTGACGAAGCCGTCGGGGACGTTGCTGCTCCCGCTGCCGTCCAACGTCCTTCAGTTTGTCCTCGAGATACGTAATCCGTTTTCGCACCCGTCTGAGATCGGTTTCCAGTTTGGTTTCACCTGGCCCCCGTGCACCGATCCCCCCGCCCAAACGAGAGAACGCCGTGCTGGACTGGGACAACCGGGGCAGGATGTATTTGAGTTGTGCAAGTTCCACTTGAATCTTCCCCGCCCGGGAATGCGCACGGGCGGCAAAAATATCGAGAATCAACTGTGTTCGGTCAATGACTTTCATCTCGACCATCTCAGACAACGCCTGCATCTGCGTCGGCGTCAAATCCCGATCAAAAATCAACAAATCAGCCCCACCTTGCCATGCCTGGATGATGACCTCTGTCATCTTCCCCATCCCCAACACGTACTTGGGATTGACGCGCCGCAACCGTTGCGCCACCGTTCCAAGCACCCGGATCCCCTGTGATTCCGCCAGTTCCCGACATTCCAGCAGCCGTTCCTCCTGATCGGCCCAATTGCCCTCCGTGCCGCTGACCAGCAGGGCACGTGTCGTGTCATCCGTTCGGTGCAGCACGGGCGTTGCCCGGGCGATTTCGGCCTCCAGCGACAACACAAGGTGATCGCACCTGCACCGAAACATCTGCAAACTTTGAGGGGGCCATTCCTCATACGTCTTCCCTTGCGGATTGGGTGGCAGTAGATGGGCCAACGAGAGAGAAACCGGTTCTCCCTGCATTCCCACTCCCAGCACCACCATTAAATCCAGACGCAGTAAGGCAAGGTCTGTGAGATCATCTTTGGTTAGCGGTTGATTCTTGAGATGGGTATGAACAAACCGAATCCCCCGTAACAACCGCGGGCCGGAACGGCTCCGCGCGAGCTGCGGGATCACCACCTGGCGATCTGTTCCAACAACAACGGCTTCAATGTTTCCCCGGCGATTAATCAACAGCCCAATTTGTCGCCGAATTTCATGTGATAATTCCGCGCAGGTGCGGGCCAGATCCTGAGAAATGACTGTTTCAACGGGCACGCGCCGGCGATACAAACGCTCCAGCCGAGTCACCTGGCTCGGCTTCAATCCGGTTAAATGTCCAAGGGCATGTGGAATAGACGTTCCTCTTGGCCAGACCTACGTCGTTGCACCCGTTCCCGCGGACACCGCTTCAATCGCCAGGCCCGGGTGTGCATCAAAGTCCCACGATGACCACCGCTGCTGTTGGTAGGCCCACCACCCCGCGGTGGCCACCATCGCGGCATTATCCGTACAGAAATTCACTCGGGGCAACGTGAGACGGATGCCGTCCCTGTTCGCGCGTGCTTGCAGGACAGCCCGCAAACGTGAATTCGCACATACTCCACCGACCACCGCCAGGCCCGCAACGCGATGATGCCGAACTGCCCGAAACGATTTTTCGACCAACACGTCCACAATGGCTTCCTGGTACCCCGCAGCAATATGTGCGGGAGCAACCGCTCCCTCGTGCTGTGGTTGGTTTCTCAAATAATACAACAAGGAGGTCTTCAATCCGCTGAAACTGAAATCGAACCCGCCACGGTTCAAGTACGGACGCGGGAACCGGACAACCGACGGATCTCCCGATTGTGCCAGGCGATCCAGGGCCGGGCCACCGGGGTAGGCAAGCCCGAGCATCTTGGCCCCTTTGTCAAAGGCTTCTCCCGCTGCATCATCCAGGGTCTTCCCAAGGAGTGTATAGTCTCCGCGTTGCCGGACCAGATACAAGTGCGTATGCCCACCGGACACCACCAGCACCACAGCGGGCGTCGCAAACCCCGGATCTTCCAACCACGCAGACGCGATATGGCCTTCCAGGTGATGGACACCGATACATGGAATGTCCAGGGCATAGGCGAGTGCTTTGCCAAAACTCACACCAACGACCAACGCACCGGCCAGGCCCGGCCCTCGCGTGACCGCGACAGACCGAATCGCGGCCCACCCCGTACCGGCTTGAGCAAGAGCGTCCTGCGTCACCGTGGCGATCCTTTCAATATGCTTCCTCGAAGCAAGCTCCGGCACCACGCCGCCGAAACGCGCGTGCACGTCATGTTGAGACGTCACAACATTCGACAGCAGGTGCCCTTCGAGGGATAACACCGCGGCGGCCGTTTCATCACACGACGTCTCAATGCCCAGGATACTCGGGGGCTGCACGGCAGACGATCTGGATGGATCGTGGACGTTTGGATTCATCAACGTCGGAAGGACGTCATAAAAGACAACGACTCTCGCCCCTTGACGCAACGAGAGTCATACATTCGGCAAGCATGCCCCTGGACCTGACCAAGGGCACACAGTCTGTGTAACGGAACGTCGTCCTGCACGACAGCAGAGGGGCATCGCTGACCGGGTTAGACGCCCGCCATCGCCTCTTCTTCAACAAAAACCGGAGCGTCATCCAGAAGCACGACCTTAATTTTTCTGGTCTCCTTAAAACGCCCCTTAATGAGTTCATCGGACAAGGGATCACCCAGAAGTTTCTGGATGGTACGCCTCATGGGTCTCGCTCCGTACTGCGGTTGATAGCCTTCCTTAATCAGCCACTGCTTGACATCGTCGCCAATCTGCAATGTGACATCACGCTCAGCCAACCGCTCGTTCAGTTCACGGATCATAATATCGACAATGTTCAGCAAATGTTCTTTTTCCAACGGATGAAACACCACGAACTCATCAATGCGATTCAGAAATTCCGGGCTGAAATTCCGTTTCAATTCATCCAGAATATCATTCCGGATTCGCTTGTTCGTGTCAGCCTCTTCGGAGCTTTGGAAGCCAAGCGACACGCCCTTCTGAATGAGCTTGGTTCCCAGGTTGGACGTCATCACCAGAATGGTATTTTTGAAATCCACTTTCCGCCCCAGGCTATCCGTCAACAGCCCATCATCCAGGACCTGCAACAGGACATTGAAAATATCCGGATGGGCTTTTTCAATTTCATCGAACAACACCACAGAGTAGGGACGTCGCCGAACCTTCTCCGTCAGCTGTCCGCCTTCTTCATAGCCCACGTACCCTGGCGGTGCCCCGAATAACCTGGAACTCGTAAATTTCTCCTGGTATTCCGACATGTCAATCCGAATCAGCGCATCCTCGGAATTAAACAAAAACTCCGCCAGTGCACGGGCCAGCTCGGTCTTTCCCACACCTGTCGGGCCCAAAAAGATGAAGGAGCCGATGGGCTTACGGGCCTCTTTCAGCCCGGCACGCGAGCGACGGATGGCTCTGCAGACAGCCGAAATCGCTTCGTCCTGGCCCACAATGCGCTTGTGGAGAAAGTCTTCCGTGTGAAGCAGTTTTTCGGACTCTTCCTCTTCGAGCTTAAAGAGCGGAATCCCCGTGATCTTGGACACCACAAAACTGACTTCCTCGGCCCCAATCACGGGTTTATGCTGCTCCTGGTTCTTCTTCCAGTCGTGTTTGGCATCTTCCAACAGTTTACGCAGCCGTTCTTCTTCTTCCCGGAATTTCACGGCGTCTTCAAAACTCTGCGATCCAATGGCGTCTTCTTTTTCCCGCGCCACTTGCTTGAGCTTCTGTTCCAGGGATTTCAATTCCGGAGGCAGAGAATACGACTGCAACTTGGCACGTGACCCTGTCTCATCAATCAGGTCAATTGCCTTATCGGGGAGAAAGCGATCCGTGATGTAACGATCCGCCAGTTTGACGGATTCCGTCACCGCATCATCCGAAATCTCCACCCCATGGTGCTCTTCAAAGCGATCCTTCAATCCCTTGATAATTTTGATCGTCTCTTCCATGGAAGGGGGATTCACGTAGATAGGCTGGAATCGCCGTTTGAGGGCGCCATCTTTCTCAATATGTTTCCGGTACTCATCCAGGGTGGTGGCCCCGATACACTGAATTTCGCCGCGAGACAACGCCGGCTTCAGCATATTGGCCGCATCGATTGACCCTTCCGCTGCCCCGGCACCAACGAGGGTGTGCAGTTCATCAATGAACAAAATAACGTTACCGGCCTGAGCAATTTCCTTCATGACCACCTTGAGTCGCTCTTCAAATTGCCCGCGATATTTCGTGCCGGCCACCAGCGACCCCAGGTCCAGGGCAATCACGCGGCGGTTCAAAAGATTATCGGGAACGTCCAGAGAGATAATACGCTGGGCCAGCCCTTCAACGATGGCCGTCTTCCCCACCCCTGACTCGCCAATCAACGCGGGATTGTTTTTGGAACGGCGGCTCAAAATCTGCAGGACCCGTTCGATTTCATCCCCGCGCCCGATGACGGGGTCCAGCATGGATTCCTGGGCCAATTGCGTGAGGTCTCTTCCAAACTCATCCAGCGCTGGCGTGCCACTTTTCTTATCACGATCCCGGGTTCCCGATTTACGCAGGAACGTCACGGTCAACTGACGCGCCGTGAGCAGATTGCCCCCTAAACTTCTGAGCACTTTTCCGCCAATCCCCTCCTCTTCCCGCAACAGCCCCAGCAGGAGATGTTCACTGCCAATATGATTATGGCCGAGAAGCCGTGCCTCTTCGACGCCATATTCAATCACCTTCTTCACACGGGGGCTGAAGGGAATTTCTCCAAACGTGACGGTGGTCCCGCCGCTGGGCAAATTGCGTTCAATTTCCAAGCGAATTTGTTCGGGCGACAACGCCATCTTCTTAACGATCGTGAGGGCAATGCCATCAGATTCACGGAGAATGGCCAACACCAAATGCTCCGTGCCAAGGTAGTCATTCTGATGACGTTCGGCCTCTTCGCGGGCCAAAATGATAATTTTACGGCCTCTGTCCGTGAATCGCTCGAACATTTTCCCTCCTTTTTCTGATCCTCAAAAGAAAGGTCGCCATTTCCTTCATCGCCACCCCGAGTTTCCCCATGCGACACGTGAACGCATTAACTACACTCTCCCCCCACGTATCCCCTTGTCAACATCACAACCATTTTCAGCAGATGTCGTCAGCAGAAACCCGTCTATGGAAACCGACTGAAATCATCCTCACAGGAGCAAGACCTTTGCCGTGGTACAGGCAGTTCGTGCCGGCACCACACACACATGCTTTCAATCTATCCACCCACTTCGCACACTGTCAAGGTAAAGCAGACGTCGGCAAGTAAAGGTTTCACATTCCCGCGCTGACGGTCAAGCGTCAGCGAAGCTCGGGGGCGTTCTTCGTTGACTCAGGACATTGTGAACGATACAATTCCGCCGGGCCTGCCACCGCGAGATTCAACAGGACACGGGACGTTCACCGATCTCCGACATCCCCTCAACCTCAACGTATCTGTTCACCTCATCGTCACACGAGTCGAACTTGACCATCATCGGCATTGTCACCAAACCCCGACTTCGCCAGACAAGCTCCGTCCTTGAAGAGCTCCTCGACTGGCTCCGCCGGAAACAGAAAACGGTGCTGGTCAGTTCTTCATCCGTGCAGGATGGTCGCACTGGACAGCACCATCTTGATGCGCGCATTGCCGCCGAGGCCGAACTCGTGATCGTACTCGGCGGAGATGGGACCATGTTGCAGGCTGCACGACTTGTCGAAGAACGCTCCGTGCCAATCCTGGGAATCAATCTGGGCGGTCTGGGATTTCTGACGGAAAGTACGGTGGACACCATGTACGATTCACTGGATAAAGTCTTCGCGCAGGACTTCCATCTGGATCACCGCCTGCGCCTTCAGGCCAGTATCCGTCACGACAACGGACAGCAACGGCAGGAAACGGCCCTGAACGACGTCGTCATCGGCAAAGGTGACCTGGGTCTGATGATCAGTACAAAGATCCACGTGGACCAGAAATTCGTGACAAACCTCAGGGGCGACGGGTTGATCATTGCTTCTCCAACCGGCTCCACGGGATACTCAATGGCTGCCGGTGGCCCGATCTTAAACCCGGAACTGGAAACCGTGCTGCTGACGCCCATCAGCCCCCACACCTTCACACACCGTCCTCTCCTGGTCCCCGGCCGGTCTTCGCTGGAGATTCAATTCACCAGCAACGAGGGAGGAATCGTAAGATTCGACGGCCAGATCGGGGTGTCTGTGGGAACCACCGATACGATCACGATCAGCGCCTCACCCCACAGAACCCGTCTCGTGCGATTCCCCGACCGGACATATTATGAGATCTTACGGAACAAGCTGAAATGGGGAGACGTCTGATGGTCCCCAAACCGGCAACTATGAACCGGCGATCACGAAGAAGCCACACAGCCCCCACACCATCTGCGAAGCCAGTCAGGCATGAACCTCGGCTGGAGTAAGTGTACCCGTGCACCGGGACAGGATCACGGCTGACACTCGGGACAGGTATCCCGTTCCTGCTCGGCCCGAAACTCCTCGGATGTTAAGGGGAAAATCTGATTGCAGATCGTGCAGTGGCGAATTTCAAAAAACGCTTCTCCATCTTCGTGAATCTCGCACGGCAACAACAGGTCCTGTGGATCATAGCCCAGGGTTTTCTGGTCGGGAAACTTCACGACTGCCAGGCGAACGTTGAAATGCTGAAAGACGCCTTCTTTGCCCTGTTGATCCCCCCCGTATCCAACCACGCACACGGGTTGGCCAGGGCGGCGGGCACGAAGATCTTTTAAGGATCGATGGGAATCCGTCGCGACGGCAAACTGTGTCGCATCGGGAGCGTGGGGAATTGCCATGATCGTGTCCTCACGGTCTCAAGCATGCATGTCAGGTACAGGGCCACAGCTTCCCGCTTCTAACATGCTCTCAACAGAGCGTCAAGAGACACCGCTCATTTCCAGAAAGGGGATAGCCCGTTCTGGATTCCTGCTTCCGCAGGAATGACGGGCGTCAAGGGCATCAAGCAACACCGCCCGCTTCCAGAAAGGGGATAGCCCGTTCTGGATTCCTGCTTCCGCAGGAATGACGGGCGTCAAGGGCATCAAGCAACACCGCTCGCCTCCAGAAAGGAGATAGCCCATGGCACAGATCACCATCTACCAGAAACCAACGTGTTCAACATGTCGAACGGTCATCAGGCTCGTGCAGGAAACCGGACAACCCTTTACGTCCGTCAATTACTACGAGCAACCGTTGTCGAAACCCAGACTCAAAGCGTTGTTGAAAAAAGGCGGGCTCCGTGCCAACGACGTGATGCGAACAAAAGAAGAGCGGTATAAAACGTTGGGCCTCGCCAACACCGACACATCTGAAGATGACTTGATCGAGCTGCTGATCCGGTATCCCGACCTGCTTCAACGCCCCCTGGTTGAAAAAGGTGACACCGTCATCCTGGCCCGGCCACCGGAAACGGTGCAGAGAATCCTGGACCTGTAGCAAGGGCTATCGTGCCAATGGCCAGGGACAGAGGGCACCTTCGACAGAGGTCTAATCAGCAACGCCGGTGGATACCCGTTGAGCGATGGCCTTATCGATAATATGCCGTACAATATCCTCGACATTCATCAGTTCAAATCGTCTCATGAATCCCACCGCACCCACTTCGAGAAATAATTTTCCGAACACTTCATCTGCGAAACTACTCGACATGATCGGGACATTACTCAGATCTATGGATATTCTGCCACTGCTGTGCATTCCGTAGAGGTTTAACAATTTTGTCCGTACAGGCTTGCCTGCCATTCGACTTCCAAACGATGGGCTTTCATCAACAAGCTTAAAACACATATCTCCATCGCAGGATTGTTCGTATGGTTTTAGGAAATTCGGCTCATGTTTCCGCCCTTGAAACCTCAACGCCTCTTCAAGGAGTTGTGGTTTCGAGAAGTCAATGGTTACGGCTACCAGCGTTCCATTACATGGAAGGCCTTCATTCGTTGCACGCAATGGTTTCTTTCTTTGAGGAACGAAAGTGAGACTTGCATATCCAGAATGCAACTCGAACTCACCCTGACCCTGACCACACATTTGATAACTGCCGTACAGTCCATTGCCCTGGCCACGCTTCTTATTTGAGGTGACACCTTCACTGATCGCTTTTTCCAAGGCATCTTCGTCGCGAGTGAGAGTTGGGTAACCTTCCCGAAGTGTCCTGGGAATACCGACACCCGCATCCGCTACCACAAACTGTGCTTTCCTGTCCCTGGCAAAGGTCTGAACCTGGACCAGTCCTCCGACCGGAGACTCTGAATGAGTCAGCACATTATCCGTTATTTCATTGATTGACCATTCAAACGCAACCAGGCTCCGACGACCCATTTGGGGAATGGCTCCCAAAATAACTTTGACTATTTTGTCCACTGCCCGGCCCTGTTCTGTTGAATCTTGGTACTGCGTTGCAGGCAGATGCTCAAGCCCATCAGAACGAAAAGTCTCAACCTTTGGATCAATAAAATGCGCCCAATTCGTGTTACGAAACAGTCTCTGCAATTCCGGAATTTCAGGTGCAATTAATTCAAAGTTTATCCCGTGCTCCCTGTGCTTCAGAATCTGGGCACACACGAACACCATGGGCCCCTGTTCCACATGAGAGCAGTGCTTGAAGTTCAGAACGACATCCGACAGTTTTTCCTCGGTCGTCGCCTTATGCACAGCAGACAGCAGTCCGCGGAGAGCATAGCCATTATCAAAATTTTCGTTCACAAGTATTTCATTGCCCCTCCTGGTGATGTTGGCATTCATACCGTCAAACTCCCTGTAGAACCACACACGTCCATTGCTGTCGTCTGCTACCAGCGACGACCTTCCGTGCCATGCGCTTCGGTACGAGGAATGGTCGAGTCCGCCCGGAGAAACTGGTAGGCATCAATGATGCGACGTAGCGCGGGTTCGGCGCTCCGGTCACCGTTATTGATATCGGGGTGCAACATCTTGGCTTTCTGACGAAACGCCCTGGTCACCGTCGCCATTGAACTGCCATATTCCAGACCCAGAGCACTGTACGCCTCCTCCTGAGAGCTGATCTCCCCTTGAGGCGACATCGGGTCACCCCCGCCAGTGGCTTTCTGAAAGAACGCAAACAGATTGATCCTGCGCCGACGACGTTTGGGACGCTGGTAGATCTCACTGTCGAAATCTTCGAAGCGATCTTCAATAAATTCGAGGCGGGCGTCCAGACGCTGGGCATGGACAAGTTCCCGGACCTCGATCAATTCCTCTTCGATGAGCGTGACCATCCGATCAATTTCCGCCAGCCCTTTTTCAACTTTAATGTAACTCTCGGGGAATTCCAGCATCATTCTGTCGATGGCACTATCCAGGCTGCTCTCGCATTGTGCCCGCAACGCGAGAATCCTGCGACGCATATTCGAGCAGTAGCGTGACCGGACCCGTTCATCAAACGGCATGGGTTCCCCCTCGATTCCTCACGAGCGCGCATTGTAGCACAACGCCATTTTCATGCCTCCTGTGAAGTCAGGAACGAGACAAGGCAGCTTCGACGACCGTCTCGATTGCCCGCCATGCTTCATCGGAGTACAATGACGGCAGGACCGAGCCCGTCGACGGGCAGAGCATGAACAGTGTCGTAACGTGTCAGGGAAGGAGGGAACGGGCCGTGAGAAGAAGTGTGATCCATGTCGTGACGAGTGCCGTGTTGCTGGTGAGTGTTCACGGAGTGGCGTGGGGTGTGAATCCAACCGGGTACGGGCAAGCGGGCGGAGAATATGACGTGAGGATCCCCCGTGTGCCAGCCGGTGAATTAGCCAAGGCCAAAAAAGTGCGCCCCCCGTTTGACGCAACCCCGGAGGTGCTGGCTGAAGGCAAAGCCATCTTCCTCGGCGTTGGCGGATGCGTCAGTTGCCATGGCGCTGAAGGCAAAGGCGATGGCGCCGCCGCCAGCAACCTCCCGATCCAACCCCGAAACTTCACGAATCCGAAATTTCATAAATTACGAACGCCGGGAGAACTGATGTGGGTCCTGAAAAACGGAAGCATGGGTCAATCAGGGCGCGTCCCCGGCACGGGCATGCTCCCCGTTGTCCAGCCCAAAGGGTTCATTACCGAGGAACAGGGCTGGAAGGCACTGCTCTATGAATTGAGCCTGGGGCAATAGCCCGCCCTCACCGTCGTACCGAAAGAAAATCCCAGGGCCTGCCTTCGCGAAAGCAGCGCAGGCCCTGCTTCGTTGACATCCCCAGGAGCCGGGAATTAGAGTTTTCACGGCGTTGCGGCCTCATACGGGATGCACGCCGAAGTACCCGCTGGCGAGACCGCGGGGGAGCAATTGCGCTGCAATGGCTCGGCATGGCCATCGTCCCCCGTCGCCGTTTTGCCGTCACCTGCGGGATGGGGGGAAGGGATCTCCCGGGAATCAGGGAACCCGCATACGGCCCTCCCACAGGTTCAGGGCTGACGCAAAGGATACACCGCCTTGTCTTCGCAATTTGTTCACCTGCATCTGCACACACAGTACAGCCTGCTGGACGGCGCGAATCAACTGGACCCGCTTCTCAAGCAAGTCCAGGAATTCCGCCAACCTGCCGTCGCCATGACCGACCACGGCAACCTCTTTGGCGCCATCGACTTCTACGAAAAGAGCAAAGCACAGGGAATCAAGCCCATCATCGGATGTGAAGCCTATCTCGCGCCCGGCAGTCGGCGACAACGCGAAGGGCTGCTGGCTCACAATGAATACTATCATCTGATTCTCCTCGCCACGAATCTCCGGGGGTATCAGAACCTCCTCAAACTTTCGAGCAAGGCCTATCTCGAAGGGTTTTACTACAAACCCAGAATGGACAAAGAGCTGCTGCAGGAACACCACGAAGGCCTCATCGCCCTGTCCGGATGTTTGAGTGGCGAAGTTCCCTATCTCATCGGCCAGCAGGACATGGAGAAGGCCACGCGCACGGCGGGGGAATATCGCGAGATTTTCGGGAAAGACCACTACTATCTCGAAGTCCAGGCCAACGGGCTGGATTATCAAAGAATCGCCAACCGGGGCCTCGTGGAAATCCACAAAAAACTTGGCATTCCCCTGGCTGGAACGAATGACTGCCATTATCTGAAAAAGGAAGACGCGCGGAGCCATGACATCATGCTGTGCCTGCAAACAGGCAAGACGTTAAGAGACTCCAACCGCATGAAGTTCGACACCGACCAGCTCTACGTCAAATCGACGGAAGAGATGGTCGCGGAATTCTCGGAGCTGCAGGATGCCGTACTGAACACTTGTCGCATCGCCGAACAATGCAATGTGGAGCTGTCCTTTGGCACCCGCTATCTCCCCCACTACCATGTGCCCGACGGATGGACACATGAAGCGTACCTCGAAAAATTAGCCAAAGAAGGGTTAGCGGAACGACTGCGATCCCGGCCATCCAGTATCGCGCCCGAGGCATACGAGCTGCGCCTGCGGGAAGAACTGGCTGTGCTGACGCATATGGGTTATGCCGGCTACTTCCTCGTGGTGTGGGACATCATCAAATTTGCCCGGTCCCGCGGCATTCCGGTGGGCCCGGGACGAGGATCGGCAGCCGGCAGTCTCATCGCCTATACACTCTTCATCACCGATGTGGACCCGCTTGCATACACGCTGCTCTTTGAACGCTTCCTCAATCCGGAACGCGTGAGCATGCCGGATATTGACATAGACTTCTGCATGGACCGCCGCCCCGAAGTCATCAACTACGTGATCGAGAAATACGGCGAAGACTATGCCTGCCAGATCATCACGTTTGGCACGTTGTCCGCGAGAGCCGCCATCAAAGACGTGGGGCGCGTGATGGATATCCCCTACAACGAAGTAGACAGGTTCACCAAGCTCGTGCCTTCCCAACTGAACATCACCTTGCAGGAGGCCATGACCCAGGAACCCCGACTGCAGGAACTGGTAGACGGCGATGCACGGATGAAGGAGCTTCTGACAACCGCCCAGGCCCTGGAAGGCCTGGCGCGCCACGCCTCCACACATGCAGCGGGAATGGTGATTTCGAATCAACCCCTGACCGAACATGTGCCGTTGTACAAAACGTCCAAAAACGAAATCATCACCCAATTCTCGATGGCGGACGTCGAAAAAGTGGGCCTGGTGAAATTTGATTTTCTCGGGCTGCGAACCCTCACCATGATTCATCATGCCATGAACATCGTGAACATGGGCCGCACACCCGATACCCGTCTTGATATCGAACAGTTGCCTCTGAATGATCCGAAAACCTACAGACTGCTGGCCTCCGGCAAAACCACCGGGATCTTTCAACTGGAAAGTACCGGAATGCGCAGCCTGCTGGTCAGGATCAAACCCACCTGCTTTGAAGATCTCATTGCGATCCTGGCTCTCTACCGTCCAGGCCCGCTGGAAAGCGGGATGGTCGACGACTTTATTCAACGCAAACACGACCCCTCAAAAATTGCCTACGATCCCCCGGAGCTGGAGTCCATTCTCAAGGAAACCCACGGGGTCATCGTCTATCAGGAACAGGTCATGGCCATTGCCAACCGCATGGCCGGTTTCAGCCTGGGTCAGGCCGATTTGCTCCGTCGGGCCATGGGGAAGAAAAAACACGATGAGATGGCCAAGCAAAAAGAACAGTTCATCGAGGGGGCCCAGGCCAACGGCTTCACGCAACACACAGCGGCAAGAATCTTCGACCAGATGGCCTACTTTGCCGGCTATGGATTCAATAAATCCCATTCGGCGGCCTATGCACTGGTGACGTTCCAGACGGCCTACCTGAAAGCCCATCACCCCAACGAATTTATGGCCGCCATCCTCACCACTGAAATGGGGAATACCGACAAGATGATGGGCTACTTTACCGAATGTCGGGACCTTGAGATTCCCATCCTCCCCCCGGACGTGAACAAGAGCCAGAAAAACTTTACCACGACCGACGGAGGCATTCGCTTTGGCCTGGCGGCGATCAAAAACGTCGGGAGCGGGGCGATAGAGTCCATCATCGCCAGGCGGGAACAGGACGGGGCTTTCACATCCTTCCTGGATTTTTGTTGCCGCATTGATTTGCAAAGAGTCAACAAACGGATGGTGGAAGGCCTGATCAAAGTTGGCGCGTTCGATTCCGTTGGAGCGAAACGGGCACAACTGATGGACGTCATGGAACAAACGCTGGATGCCGCCGCTGCCTTGCAACGGGAGCGTGCCCTCGGGCAGACATCACTGTTCGACATCGCGGGCAGTGCCGACCAGACCTCATCCGCGGAGCGGGACGCCATGGCCCAGCCGCTCCCGCCCATAGACGAATGGTCACAATCGCACATGCTCCAGATGGAACGGGAACTGACCGGATTCTACATCACCGCTCATCCGCTCACCCAGCACATCAAAGCCATGCGCCTGCTGGCAACCCATACCACCACCACCGTGCGCGAGGCTCAGGACGGCAAAACGGTGAAAGTATGCGGCGTGATCAGCCACATCAAATTCACGATCACCAAAAAAGGCCATCGGATGGCCTATCTCACACTGGAAGACCTTCAGGGCCTGGTCGATGTCATCGTCTTTCCGGAACTGTTTCAAAGCAGTGAGACGTTCCTTGTCGCCGACACCGTCATCCACGTGACGGGAACGGTGGATCAGAAGGAGACAGGGGCTCGTCTGATCAAGGCCACCAGAGTGGAGCCCCTGCAAGACATGCAGACCAAAACGGTGAAACAGGTGACGGTGCGCATCGCGGAAACGGGGGACACATGCAGTCGTCTGCCCAAACTGCAAGAGGTGTTCCATCGCCACCCGGGCCCGACCCCAATCGCGTTCCACTTCCATCTCAATTGCCCCCCCCTCCGTCCCCTGGTCGCACGGGACGCCAGGGGCATGCATTCCCGCAGTGAGGTGAGCGGGAATCCAGGGGAGGGCTTTTTCCAGGTGCAGGCTGAAAGCGCTCCGCTGCCGAATATCACCGTGTTGCCCAGTTCGAATCTGGTCCAGGAAGTGGAACAGATTCTCGGGCAGGAGACGGTCACATTCCAGTGACCTGCGCCCGAAGTTTCCCCCACCATGCGCGATTTTCTGGAATTTGAAAAGCCGCTGAAAGACCTCGAAGAGCGTATTGAAAAGCTCCTGAAGTCACATTCGGGGAAGAAATCCGTTCCACGCCTGGTCCGTATTCTCCAAACGCGGTTAGCCAAGCAGGAGCAGGAAATTTACGGAAGCCTGACCCCCTGGCAGCACACGCAAATCGCCCGCCATCCCCAGCGTCCTTCGACGCCGCACTATCTGGAACACCTGTGCCAGGACTTCGTGGAACTGCATGGCGACCGAACCTTCGGGGATGACAAGGCCATTGTTGGAGGGTTCGCGACGTTTCGAGATCGGTCCATCTGCGTCATCGGTCATCAAAAAGGACACAGCCTCAAGGATCGGATCGCACGAAATTTCGGCATGCCCCACCCCGAGGGCTATCGCAAGGCCCTGCGGCTGATGCGGCTGGCAGAAAAATTCAAACGTCCGATTGTCACGTTTATCAACACGCCGGGCGCCTACCCGGGCGTCGGTGCCGAAGAACGGGGCCAGGCTCAGGCCATTGCCACCAACCTGTTTGTGATGTCACGCCTGACGGTGCCCATTGTCTCCATCATCACCGGAGAAGGCGGGAGCGGAGGAGCACTGGCGTTAGGGGTAGCTGACCGGATTGTGATGCTGGAACATTCGATTTACTCGGTCATTTCCCCGGAAGGATGCGCGGCAATCCTCTGGGCGGATCCGTCCAAGACCCCCGATGCTGCCGCCGCACTGAAAATGACGGGCGCGGAACTTCAGAAATTAGGCATAGCCGACGAAGTCATCCCCGAACCGACAGGCGGTGCGCATCGTGACATCAGCGGCACCTGTCAGGCCGTTGCCGACAGCCTGCACACACACTTGAACGAACTGACGAACATCCCCACAGACACGCTGATGGAAGACAGAAGCAACAAATTCCGCCGGATGACCGCCATGGCCGATTCCTGACCAGTGAGATCGCGCGTAGCCATTTCCCCGTTTTTGTCTTGTGATCCCACGTGCAGACACCCGCGCGACACACGCCTCAGGCTTCACGGCTCAGGGGTTATGCCACATGGCCCCTTCATATTCTGGATTAAACTGATGCGTTAAGGTGACCACGTCGCCGTCGTTGACCTGTGAGTCCAGGGTGCTGACTTTCTGATTCACCGTGACCATCAATTCGCCTTTGTGCAGGAACGTCAGGAGACCACCCAGGGTTTCCGACTGGCTCTCCAGTAACGCCCGCACGCTCAACGGCCCGGCGATGTCACATTGCATCTCCGGCTCCTCCACGCATGGCAGTAACGTCTGGCCAAACACTCGTATCGTGACCATGTGCGCGAGCCTCCTTTGTCAAGCATGCCCCTGGCGCCCCGTGCGACCAGAGGACGGAGGGGGGGCTTTTAACCAGAGGACACAACATCCGGTTCACGGCATCCCCGTGAACCCGCATTCGATTCAGACAGGACTTGAGCAATATGCTTCACGGACACACCGGGGGGCAAGCCATTGTCCAGCCTGATCATGCAGGCCGGACAACTGGTCACCACAACGTCCGCGCCGCTGTCTTCAATCGCCTGCCGCTTGCGCGCGAAAATGTTTTGCGACGTGTCATAGTCCTTCACAAGATAGGTGCCGGCACCGCCCGCACAGCGGTCGGCATCCCGCATTTCGACGTAGTCCACCCCCGGCGTCGTGGCCAGCAGATGACGGGGTTGCTCCGTCACCCCGGCCACTCGCAGGTGACAGGACGAATGATACGTGACCTTTCGCGCGCCCTTCGACCGAACGGGCTTTGCACGATGAGGATCCAACTCCACAACGTATTCAGCAATATGCTTCACATTGCGTGACACGCGTCGTGCCCCGCTCTCTTCAGGCTCTCCCCGAAAAAGCTCACCGTAATCTTTGAGCGCCAGCGTGCACGACGCGCATCCCGTCACAACCACATCATACGGTTCAAGGTGCCTGACATTCACACGAGCGCCTTCTTTCTGCAATGCGCGATGCCCGTAGGTTTCGATGGGCGTCCCGGAACACCGCTGTGGCGGCAGATCCGGCGTCACGCCGTACTGCCTCAGCACGTCGATCACGGCATCGCCCACTCCGTCGTCAAAGTAATTGGCCGCGCAGCCATGAAAATATGCGACCCTCGGATGCGACCTTCCCGAAGATGTCTCCGCCGGCTTCGGAGCAGACGGGGCCACCTCCACACACAGATCGCAGTATCGTTCACGCAAAAGCGACGTTGCGAGACGGGGTAAGGTCATATCCCAGGGCAACCGGGCACGGTCGGAAATCTGCGACAGGAGAGGACGCAACAGCACGGCCAGTATCTTACGGACACGCGGACGATCCCAGAGAGACTGCGTGCGTGCAGCCAGCTTGACCACTTTCCCGAAACGCTCCGATTGCGCGTGAAAAGCAAAGAGTTTCCCGGCCAGGGCATTCGGTTGTTCCGCCCGTCGTTGAAGAATCAGCTCCGACACATCCACGCCCGCCGGACAGATGCTGCGACATGACTTGCAGTTCAAACAGGCTTCCACGACGCGCCTGGAATTCAGATAGCTGTAGTCCGGGGACGTGACAATTTCGTACCATCCGCGAGCACTCATATCCTCTGACTGGAACACGTCGTACACCGGGCATACCGAGTTACATTTCGCACAGGTGGCACAGGCTTTTCCCAGTCGCTCAAAATCAATGTGTTCAGTAAAGTCGGCCTCGCTGATTTTCACGCCGGGATTCAAAATCCCACGCGGGTCCATCGCCTGTTTCACCTGCACAAAGAGGCCATACAACGCCTCGCCGAACATCCGTTTCACCATCCCGGATCGTACCCGTCCATCCCCGTGTTCCCCGCAGATGGATCCGCCAAACCGATCCAGCACTGCCTGGTGCACGTCGTAATAACTCTCACGCATGCGTCGGAAATCGTCCTCATCATTCACATCCAGCAACGGGACGACGTGGGCATTGCCATTGCCGACATGGCCAAACAGTGCCACCGGGACGTCGACGTCTCCAAACACGGAATCAAGATAGCGCATGAACTCGCCGATGCGTTCCACCGGCACGACCACGTCATCAATATAGTTGACGGGTTTTCTCTTCGCGTCATACCGGTACAAGGCAGGATAGAGCGCCTTGCGGGCACTCCAGAGATTCCGTCGTTGCTGTGGGTCGGTGGCGACGACGGGATCGGAGGCAAGACGATACCGCCGACAGATCGACGTCAGCTGATCCATCCCGTCATGATCGCCCGTTTGCTCAAATTCAATGAGCACCATGGCCGCCGCCTCTGCCGGAATGTGGTACCGCGACCGGCCAATGAGATCCAACGTCCTGCCGTCCATGACCTCCAGGGCCAGGGGCGCCAACGTCAACAAGTGATGAACCGCGTCCCCCATGTCTTCGAGGTTCCGAAAATACACCAGGCTGGTCACAGGCGAGCGAGGATGCTCGACGAGTTGTATGGTCGCCTCACTGAACACACCCAACGTCCCTTCGCTTCCCACAAACAGTTTGGGAAGGTCGAAGATCCCCCGTGTCAGGTTCTCCGCCAGGTCGAAGAGGTTGTAGCCCGCACTGTTTTTGCTGACGCGAGGACGTTTGGCCCGAATCAGCTCCCCGTGATCCCGCACCAGCTGGAACACCGTCCGTACTCCCTGAAACGCCGCGAGCGCCCCGGGGCAGCCATCGCCATTGACGGTCTCACGTTGTGCGTTGATCCACCCCTCCGACGCAAGCCTGACGCGCAGAGACAGCACGTTGTCTTTCACGGATCCGTAGCGCAGCGTGTGTGGCCCCGACGAATTCGTTGCCAGCATTCCCCCCAGCTTACACATGTCGCCACTCGACGGATCCGGGCCAAACATCAGACCGGACGAAGCCAGTTGCGCATTCAACTCGTTCAGCACAATGCCGGGTTGTATACGCGCCCATTTGTCTTCGGGATTGACTTCGAGAATCCGACGAAGACGCGACACATCCACAATGATGCCCGGCCCAATAGCCGAGCCGGTGAGATTGGTCCCCGCCGCGCGTGTCGTCAGGGGGATGCCCCGTTCCAGAGCATAGTCCACGACCTGATCGATATCCGCTTCGTGTTCCGGGAGCACCACGACCTGCGGCACCATGCGGTACATGCCGGCATCCACCGCGTACGCGCGTAAGGTGGAAGCATCATCCTTCACCTTGCGGGGACCAAGTCGGCGTCTCAGATCCGTTCCAATGGCCGCCTTGTTATCGGGACGCACGAGTTCCATAGGCCGATTGTACACCGTTCAAACTCTGGCGGGTGAACTTTACAAAGCAAGGGAACGTGTCGGGAAGGAGGGCACGTGACCCGTTCAGGCAACGGAAGAATCCTGACTGACAACCGGCTCCGGAACATCCCGGCCGGATTCGTCATCGCTCACATCCGTCTCCGTTGCGCCGTTCCGTCCACTGGATGCCAGGGCTTCGTCGAAAAGATCGGGGGACTCCCCCTGTCCCAATTCGTTGAACTCCCGCAGGGGCGGCAGATCCCGAAGATCCTGCAACCCGAACCTCTGAAGAAAGATCCTGGACGTGCCGTACAACATGGGACGGCCGGGGATATCTTTTCGTCCGACAATGCGGATGAGTCGCTGGTCAAGCAGGGTTCGCAACACGCCCGATGTTTCGACTCCGCGAAGTTGTTCAATTTCCGCGCGCATGATCGGCTGCCGATAGGCAACAATAGCCAGGGTTTCCAATGCGGACCGGGACACCTTCGCAGATGCCTTGATTGTATTGAGCTTCACGATCCACTTTGCACAATCCGGCTGCGTCATCATGAGGTAGCCCCCGGCCAGCCCGGCAATGTGGATACCACGGTCTTCCTGGTTGTAGCGATCCTGAAGGGCCTTCATGGCATCGTGCACCGTCTCCTTTGACGGCCCGGCCAGCACCGCGGTTATTTTCTCGAGGGTCAGAGGCTCGCGGGACACAAACAACAGGGCCTCGATGATGCCCATGATGGTGCCCCTGAGTTCCTGCTCACCGCGCAATTCCGCAAGACAGACGCTCCCCGCAGAACGTTCGCCAGGCGCCTCCTCTTCCGTGGACGTGGACAGAGGCTCCGGGGCCATGGCCTCGGTCACCGCTGTCTTCTCAGGGACTTGTGTTCCCACCGGAACCTCCATTGGTCATATGATTTTCTGGACTCGTTTCCTGTCCCGCGAGAAACGCGCGGGTAATGCGAATGGTGCCAAAGACATCCCTCTGCGCAACACGAACCAGTTTCATCCGCACCAGTTCCAGCAACGCCAGAAACGTGACAATCACCATCATGCGACTGGTCGCGCCGTCAAACAACGCCGTGAAGGTCAGCGTGGGGGTTTCTTCCAGTCGTTCGATCATGCCATTGATACGATCCTGCACCGTAATGGTATCCGGTGTAACATCGAACCCGGCGTCGGCTTCCGTCCGCGTCAGAACATCCTGAAGCGCATCAAGAAGATCCACGATCGTCACGGCGTCATCGGCAAACACCTCGCGGACAAGCTGGACAGGCCCGGGATCCCGTTGGAACATCTGGCGCCACAGTTTTTCCTGATCGGACAGCCTGCCAGCCACTTCCTTAAACCGCTGGTACTCGACAAGCCGACGAACCAGCTCGCTCCGCGGATCATTGCCTTCCGGCTCTCCCGGATCCGGCACCTCTTCCCTGGGGAGCAACATCCGGGATTTAATGTGAATCAGGGTGGCAGCCATCACCAGAAACTCCCCGGCCAAAGACAAATTGAGTGCCTTCATGGTCTGAAGAGACTCAAGATACTGCTGGGTAATCAGCGCAATGGGTATATCGTAAATATCAATTTCATGCTTGCGAATGAGGTGCAACAGGAGGTCGAGCGGACCGGTGAAGGCATCGAGTCTCACTTCGTATGCAAGAGCGGTTTGTTCTTCCATTGTGCCACTGCAGACAACACCCCCGCCGGGCAGGAGACCCAGCCACCTGCGTCCCCGGCGTCTTGCGCTGATATACCACTTTTAGTGGAGACGGGCAACAGCAACAACCAAATATGGTGGACAGACGGGATTCCGGCATCCATCGGGCTTTGCTGTTCCACCCCCCGGCAGACCCAGGCACAGGAGAGCAGGAAACCCAGGAAAGGTCAGGTCTTCAGGCTCGCCGTATCCTTCGCACCCGTGGTGCTCTCAATGGTCAGGAAGATCAACACCGGAAATCTGCGGGGGCTTTTCAAAAACGACGTTGCGAAAATCCGTATCCCCTCCAAACTGCGCTTCCGTAAAATCCGCCGTGTTGCGAAACTGCGTCCCTCGGAAATTCGCTTCCCCCTGAAAGTTGGCAAATCGGAAATAGACTTCCCGTTCAAACTGAGCAGCGGAAAAACCGGCTGCGTGGTGAAACCGGCTTCCGGAAAATCCCGTCCCCTGAACAAAATGCACATTGGCAAACTCCGCATCCTCCGCGAAGGAAACCTCCAGGAATTCAGCCAGGCCCCGAAATCTCGCATCCGTGAACGTGACCTCCTCCAGAAACCGGGCCCGATGAAACCGGGAATGGGTCCCGAAATCCGTCCGCGTAAAGTCGGCACCTCCCGCAAACAATGCTCGAATAAAAAATCCCTCATAGCCAATGTGCATCCCGGAAAAATCGGCATGATCCGTAAAGATCACCCGTGAGAAATCCACAGCTCGCTGAATGGTCGTTCCCCTCAGGCTGACCGGTCCCAGGACCAGCACATACCCCGTCCGGGTGAGATTCGTCGCCAGAACGCCCTGCACCTCAACATCCTCAAGCACAAACGGCCCATTGATGACGCGCACCTCCGACACCCCTTCGTCTTCGACCCGTTTGACAATCTCCGGAACCACAACCATGTCCGATTCAAACGGCACAAGCGGCAAGCGATCCAGGAAGAGGTCCCCCACAAGCACCACGTCTTGCAAATCCACCCCCCTGCCGTGCTGTAACGCCTCAAACACATCATCCGCTGAAACGGGAAACGCGTACCGGTCTTCGTCACGACAGGCTCCTTCCAGATGACGAACCATCACCGCGGCATCATCACCCTCATCAAGCCGGCATGGCCCCCAGGCCATGCCCGACGCGACACCCTCCAGCACACACAGGAGGCTCGCGCACCACACGGCCCAAGCCATGACCGGCCAACGACGAGAAGGGGAAGGCAGGTTACGCACCACGCAGATGGACACCAGTGCGATGGAATACAGGGAAAGGGATGTCGTCGGTGGCAGCCTGCACGGATGCCGGCTTACACCTTTGGATCTTTCAGTGTGAGGTAAAAATCTTTGCTTTCCTGACCCGGATAGTTGTGCTGTTTCTCAACGTCCTGAACCGTCAGAGGAGGGGGGATCATGACTTTGTCACCCTCGCGCCAGTCAACCGGTGTGGCGCAGGAAAATTTCTCCGTCGCTTGAAGCGCCGAGACCAACCGAAGGACTTCATCCACGCTGCGTCCGACGTTCATCGGGTAATAGATCACCCCCCGGATCACCCGCCTGGGATCAATCACAAACAGTGCGCGGACCGTGGCGCTTGAGCTTGTTTCCGGATGGATCATGCCGTAGAGCCGGGACACCCGCATATCCGCATCCGCCACCAGAGGATAGGGAACCGTTACCCCCATTTTCTGTTTCATGTTGTCGAGCCAGGCCAGATGAGAATGTATGCTGTCCACGCTGATCCCAAGCAATTTCACACCCTTTCTTCTGAAATCCTGGTACCGCCGCGCAAATTCCACCAGCTCTGTGGTGCACACCGGTGTAAAATCGGCAGGATGTGAAAAGAAGACGACCCAATCCTGTTCCTGCCACGCGCTGAACGCAAATTCCCTGGTAGACGTCGTCGCCGCGATAAAATCCCGCGCCTTGTCCCCAATTCGCAGCAAACCCGCGTCTTCAGACATTCAACTCTCCCTCATCCAACATGTCCCATCGAAGAAGCAGGACACTACCACCGACCGGACAAGTCATCATCTTCCAGTCCGGTATCCGCATCATCTCTGAAAAATTTTTCCGTTCCCAACTCTTCGGGCAAATCGTCTTCGGCCATGTCGTCATCGCGCTCCAGTGCGCCAAAGTCCGCATCGCCCTCAAAGGCCTCCGTAATGTCTTTGGCCACGTCATCATCGAGGTCGGGGGCAAAGTCCTCGGCAATATCATCCTCGAATGCAGGCAGATCCGATTCGAGCGACTCTGTGGCCACGTCCACAGTCTGGGGCACCGTCTCAGCTTCCGCGGGAAACGTTTCCTCCACCTGCATCACGGGTTTTTCTTCTTCAGCGTCTCCGCCGCCACGACTTTTTTCCGGCCTGCCTTGCTGCGCCGCCCCTTCTTCTTCAGCGTCTCCGCCGCCACGACTTTTTTCCGGCCCGCCGTGCCACGTCGTCCTTTCTTCTTCAGTGTCCTCGTCGCCGCGACTTTTTTCCGGCCCACCGTGCTGCGCCGTCCTTTCTTCTTCAGCGTCTTCGCCGCCATCGTTTTCTTCTTTGTCCTCGCCGTTGTTTTCTTTTTGGCGTTGACCCTGGTCTTCACCTTGGACCTGGATGCGGACCGGACAACTGCTTTCCCGCTGGCTTTCGATTTCTTTCTGCCTGTCTTCGCCATCGTCCTCCCCTCCTGGATGCCCGTATTCTTCACGCTCTTCCGTAACAATTCCAGCTGTCGAATCCGGGTAACATGTTCACACCATGACATCCATCCTGTCTGATGATACACGTCACGAGGAGTAAGTGTATCTACCTACAAAAAGACACCGAACAGCCCCCCTCTATCACGACTGAGATCAAGTTGCAACTGCCACACCAGCGGTCATTGCGTACGATGCCAGGTTGATGACCTTCCGGCACTCTTGCTACATTGGGGCCATATGAGCACGCCCGTTGCCCTGAAGAAAAAAAACCCCAAAGTCGTCATTGTAACCAGATTCGGCAGAATCGCGATCCGTTTTTTCACAGACGTGGCACCTCGCCACGTGGACAATTTCCTGAACCTGGCCAGCATGGGATTTTATAACGGGACGACCTTTCACCGCGTCGTCCCGGGCTTCATCATCCAGGGCGGAGACCCGCTCAGTAAGGAACCGGATCGCGACCTGCACGGCACCGGGGGGCCGGGGTTCAGTTTGACCCCGGAGCCCAGCGACCGGCCACACCGTCGAGGCACGCTGTCCATGGCCAAAATGCCCAGGAACGACGACAGAACCCGCGACATCAACGATAACGGTTCACAGTTCTTTATTTGCGTGGAAGACACCAGCAGCCTGGACAGGACCTACACCGTCTTCGGAAAAATCATCAACGGCATGGACACGGTGGACAGGATTGCAGCTGTGGGCCGGGATTCCAAAGACAACCCGCTAGAACCCGTCACCATGACGGTTCACGTCGAAGAACCGTAACCCAGCGTCCCTGGATTCCCGCTCAACTCACTGCGGGAATGACGGAGGGGGTGCCACTGCGGGAATGCATGCCCCTGCCTGCCCCTGGCGCCCCGTGCGACCAGGGGGCGCCCCGTGCGACCAGGGGGCGCCCCGTGCGACCAGGGGGCGCCCCGTGCGACCAGGGGGCGCCCCGTGCGACCAGGGGACGCCCCGTGCGACCAGGGGACGCCCCGTGCGACCAGGGGACGCCCCGTGCGACCAGGGGACGCCCCGTGCGACCAGGGG
>RKSG01000020.1 GCA_007570995.1 Nitrospirales bacterium | reverse complement strand
CGGTCTATGGCGAACAGTCCCGCTTGTGGGACACGACGCTGGCCCGTGAACGGGTCACGTTCAAACAGACTCCCTACGAAATCAAAGCGAGGCGCTGACCAATGAACCTGAAACCCTATCAGACCGATACCCTTTCTGTGCTTCGCCGCTTCCTGGAAGAGGCCCGCATAGTCGGCCCGGCGGCGGCTTATGAGACGATAACTTCGGAGCCGGAGCAGGCCGCGCGGCTTGGACATTACAAGCAGCCATATGCGCCGCTCGATGATCTGCCCGGTGTGCCCTATGTCTGCCTGCGTCTGCCCACCGGCGGGGGCAAGACGATTCTCGGCACCCATGCCATTGCCGTCGCCCGCGATGCCTGGATCGAAAAAGACTGTCCACTGGTCTTGTGGCTGGTGCCTTCCAATATCATCCGCAAGCAGACGGTTGAGGCGTTCGGGAAGACGCGCCACCCCTACCGGCAGGCGTTGGATGAGGCGTTTTCCGGTCAGGTGCGGGTGTTTGACATCGGGGACTTCACGCAGATCCGTCCGCAGGATATTCGTGACCGTTGTTGTGTGGTGGTCGGCACCATTCAGACGTTGCGGGTGTCCGATACCGAAGGCCGCAAGGTCTATGCGCACAATGAGGAGATGGAACCGCATTTCTCCGCGTTACGCGTGACGGCGCCCGGCCTCGAGAGAATGGAAAACGGCAAGGTGAAATTTTCCTTCGCCAATCTGCTGCATATCCATCGCCCGCTGATGATTGTGGATGAGGCGCACAATGCGGTCACGGGGCTGACGCGGGAGATGCAGGCGCGGGTGAATCCGTGCGCGATTGTTGAACTCACCGCCACGCCGCGCGACAGGCAGGGGCGCCTTCTCAACAACATTCTGCACAGTGTCACGGCGCAGGAGTTGAAGGATGCAGGAATGATTAAGCTGCCGATTCTGCTGTCCGAGCATGAGTCCTGGCAGACTGCGGTGAATGGTGCCGTTGCCGCTCGTGCCTGGCTTGCGAAGAAAGCGGAGCCTGGTCCCGAATACCTCCGTCCGATTGCCCTCTTCCAGGCGCAGCCGAAAAATCAGGAGGTGACGGTCGATGTGCTGAAGACGCACCTGATGAAGACCGAGCAGATCCCGAAGGAAAAAATCGCCATTGCAACCGGCGATCAACGTGGACTGGATGGCATTGACCTTTTTGATCGCAGGTGCCCGATTGAGCATGTCATCACGATTGAGGCGCTGAAGGAGGGGTGGGACTGCTCGTTTGCCTATGTGCTGTGTTCCGTCTCTCATGTTCGGAGTGCGGTGTCGGTGGAGCAACTGCTGGGTCGTGTCTTGCGGATGCCCTGTGCCAGACGGCGCGGGGTTGCGGATTTGAACAGGGCCTATGCCTTCATGTCCGAATCGGAGTTCGGCCAGACAGCGAAGGCACTGGTTGACAAGCTGGTCTCCATGGGGTTTGAGGAGGAAGAGGCGCGCGACAGCGTCGAACAGGTGCAGCTCAATCTTGATGGCCAGGGAGATCTGTTCAGGGTTGAGAAGGAGACGCACCCCGTGTTCTCCTACACGATTGCGGCGGACGATGATGTTGTCTCCGAGCTGCATACGGTGGCGTGTGATGGGGTGACGGTACGGGATACGGAGGATGGCTTGGTTGAGGTTTCGGTGACCGGCCCGGTCGATGATGAGCGGGTACAGACGGTCTGTGCGATGTTGCCGGAGCGCGAGCGGCCGCGTTTCATCAGGGAGGTCGAGCACTATCGGGTCGAAAGCCGGAGCCGTTTGCCACCCGCCGGGCGGGGCGAACCGTTCAGGGTCCCGCGTCTTATGGCGGAGACTCAAGACGGCATGGTCTTTGCCGACAGCGAGACGTTTGTGGAATCCCATGACTGGTCGTTGCTTGACTATTCACCGAACATGGATGAGAGGGAGTTTGCCATCCGCGAGACGGCCAACCAGTTTGAAATTGATGTGGAAGGTCGTCATGTCCGTTTCAGTGCCACCGGAGAAACGCAACTGGCGTTCGATGTTCACGTTGAAGGCTGGACGCCGGAGGCCCTTGTCCTGTGGCTCGACCCGCAGGTGCGGGGCATTGATCTTCTCCAGTCTGAACTGCTCAAGTGGCTGCGGGATCTTGTTGACCACCTGCTCACGGCGCGCGGGATGCACATTGACACGCTCATGCGTTGCAAGTATCTGCTCGTGCGCGTGATTCGGGATAAACTTGAGACCATTCGCTCGATGGAGCGCAACAAGGCCTATCAGCGTTGCCTTTTCGAGCCGGGGGCCAGGGTGGAGGTGTCATTTGACCGGGTGGTGACGTTCCGTGACGGCATGTATCAGGGGCTGCGTCCTTACAGGGGACACTGGAAACCGGGCAAACATTTTCTGGGGTCTGTTCCCGCTTTCGACGGGGTGGAGGACGGTGAGGAATGTCAATGTGCTCAGGCTCTTGACGGTCTGCCGGGGCTGAAGTTCTGGATCCGCAACGTGGCGGGGCATGATGAATCGTTCTGGCTGCCGACCGCGACGGGCAGGTTCTATCCAGACTTTGTGGCGTTGCTGGAGGACGGGCGGTGTGTCGTTGTGGAATACAAGGGGGCGCACCTTGCGGGTGGGTCGGACACGAATGAGAAACGGACAATCGGCGAGCTGTGGGAGCGGAAGAGTGACGGCAGGGGGCTGTTTGTGATTGTGGAACAGACGCGCGATGGAATGGATATGCGCCAGCAGTTGATGGCGAAGATCGGCATGGGGTGAATGACTACGGAGCGGGCGGGTTGCAAATGTCGGAACGGGTGAACATGTTTCGGGCGGAGTTGCGGCGGAGAGGGCTGTCGGCGTTTATCGTTCCTCACGCGGATGAATATCAGAATGAGTATTTGCCCGCCTGTGCGGAGCGGCTGGCGTGGTTGACGGGGTTCACGGGGTCGGCGGGGACGGCGGTGGTGCTGGCCGATCAGTCCGCCGTTTTTGTGGATGGCCGCTATACGTTGCAGGTGCGTCAGCAGATTGACCAACGGGTGTTTGAGGTACGGCATTGTCTGGAGTCGCCGGTGTCCGGGTGGTTGTCGGCCGTTCTGAAGCCCGGCGATACGCTGGGGTATGATCCCTGGTTGCATACGCCGAAGGATGTCGGTGCCTTGCGGGAGGCCTGCGCGCAGGCCCGTGCGGAATTGGTGGCTTGTGAGACGAATCCCGTTGATGCGGTGTGGGGTGATCGTCCCGCTCCTCCGGCGGCGCCGGTGGTGCCGCACGCGCTGGTCTATGCCGGCATGTCGTCGGAGGAGAAACGGCGCACGCTTGCCGCGCAGTTGGTCAAGGCTGAGGTGGGGGGTGTTGTCCTGGCGGCGCCGGACTCGATTGCCTGGCTCTTGAATGTTCGTGGCGGCGATGTGGCGCATACCCCGTTGCCGCTGGGGTTTGCTCTGCTGTTTGCGGATGGGGCGGCGTCATTCTTTCTTGATTCGCGCAAGGTGTCTGATGCGCTGGTGTCTCACCTGGGGACGGAGGTGTCCCTGTGTGATGCCGGGGAATTTGCTGCGGCACTGGACGGACTGGGAAAGGCCGGTATGCGTGTGTTGTGCGATCCGACGCGCACGGCGAGCTGGATTCCCGCACGGCTGGCGCAGGCCGGTGCGCAGGTGGTCGAGGAGGATGACCCGTGTGTGTTGCCGAAGGCCTGCAAGCATGAGGTGGAGGTCAACGGGGCGCGGGAGGCGCATCGGCGTGATGGTGTGGCGGTGTGTCATTTTCTCGCTTGGATGGATCGGGAGGCCGGGCATGGGCGGCTGTCGGAGCTGGATGCTCAGTCGTATCTTGATGACTGTCGCCGGCGTCAGCCGCTCTGTCAGGATTTGAGTTTTCCGACGATTTCGGCCTCCGGTTCCAATGGGGCGATTGTGCATTACCGGGCGACGGAGGCGTGTCATCAGATGATTCAGCCGGGGGCGTTATATCTGGTGGATTCGGGGGGGCAGTATCTGGACGGGACGACCGATATTACGAGGACCATTGCCATTAGCGCGCCCACGGCGGAGCACCGTGACCGGTATACCCGGGTGTTGAGG
>RKSG01000098.1 GCA_007570995.1 Nitrospirales bacterium | reverse complement strand
GTTTCTGTCTCCCTGGGCAAGGGAATGACGCAGGGACGGGCGCATCGCAGACCGCCGACCGCTGAACATGTCGCTCTGGATGCCGGCTTCCGCAGGCATGACGCCGGGACAGGCTGGCAACACGCCATTGATGAGACTTCACGTTGGTCAGCGCCCGCAAGTGCCTGCATTTACGTTACACGTTTCAGAGGTCGTCTCGCGTCATCCACGGAAGATGGGGAAAACGTTGTGGATTGTGTTTGTATTGAAGAACGCATCGCAAGGCGTGGAAGCACTGATAGACCAATCTGCTTGTTTTGTGTGCATTGTGGTGGGGGGACAATGCACCACAATATCTATGGTGGGGAAGATGCGCCAGGAATGATACGTCGCACGTGCGGCAGGTGGTCGGCAGTGAATGCAGAAGACACGGCAGGCACGGGCACACCTGCAGCCGGTACCTGAGCAGTAAGGCGCCGAGCCACTGTTCGTACTGCCCAGGCCCAGTGCCGTTTGGTACACGTGGTGGCGGCAGTCTCGCACGTGATCCCGGTTACTGTCCGCAGACAGGGCCTCGGTACAGCACGCAGTGTCCCGTGTTGCAAACGGCAGGGGCATTGAGACGGTTCACAAGGTCGGCGTTGCGATTATCGGGGAATCCTCCTGCATCCGACTTCCACTCGCTTGCATTCCGATTCTGCGGCTTTGTACAGTATGGCCTCGCGCCTGTCAGCCATCACGCACGGTGTGAACACAAGAGCACCCCCGTTTATGCCACACTCCCCACACACACTCGACGATCTGAAAGCCGCACTCCTGGACATTCAACATCTCAGAGACACCGCCGCCCTGCTGTCCTGGGATCAGGAAACCGTCATGCCGGCCGGCGGCGGCCAGGCCCGCGCCGCGCAACTGGCCACGCTGCAGACACTCGCCCACGATAAACTGGTGTCCCCCGAGCTTGAACACCTCCTGCTCCACCATATTGATCCCACAACCGGCCTGGCCACTCACCACGCCGCAGGACTGGACGACGCCTCCAAAGCCCTGCTTCGGGAAACCTGGCGGGATGTTACTCGAGCCAGAAAACTCCCGTCCGATTTTGTGACACGCCTGGGGCATACCTGTTCCCTGGCCCAGCAGGCATGGGTCGAGGCACGCCGCCAGGATGACTTCGTGCAGTTTCTTCCCCACCTTCGGAGAATCGTGGACTTGAAATTCGAAGAGATTGATTACATGGGCTACACCGATTCCCCATACGACGCACTGCTGGACGGCTACGAGCCAGGGAGCACTGTCGCGCAACTGGGACCACTGTTTGCTGAGCTTCGTGATGGACTGATTCCTCTTCTGGACCACGTCCGGGCCTGCTCATCGCCGCCGGATACCCGGATGTTGTGTCTGTCGTACGATCAGGGGCAGCAGCTCGAGTTTGGCAAACTGGTCCTCCGGACCATGGGGTATGACTTCGATCGGGGACGGTTGGATCTTTCGGCTCACCCGTTCACCACCGCCTTTCACCCCACCGACGTGCGCCTGACAACCCGCGTGTTTGAAACCGATCTCCTTTCCTGCCTGTTCAGTTGCATCCACGAGGGCGGGCATGGCCTCTATGAACAGGGCCTGCCCTGTGAGCTGTACGGCACGCCACTGGGACAGCCCCTTTCGCTGGGCATGCACGAAAGCCAATCGCGGTTATGGGAGAACAACGTGGGACGATCCAAAGCCTTCTGGGTGTATTTTTTCCCTCTCCTGCAACAGCATTTTCCCGTACAGCTCGGGGCGGTGTCTCTGGATGACTTTTATGCTGCCTTGAACACGGTCCGTCCCTCTCTGATTCGGGTGGAGGCGGATGAGGTGACGTACAACCTGCACATTATGGCACGGTTTGACATCGAACGAGCTATCGTGGAACGTCACGTCCCGGTCGAGGATCTGCCGACGCTGTGGCGGGAGACTATGCGGGACTATCTGGGAATTGTCCCCGACCGGGACGCCGAAGGTGTGCTGCAGGATGTCCACTGGTCGCTGGGAGCCTTTGGCTACTTCCCCACGTATACGCTGGGCAACCTCTACGCCTCATTGTTTGACAGGCAGGCCCGTCAGGATCTCCCCACGCTGGACATGGACATCCAGCGCGGGCATCTGCTTTCGCTCCGCTCCTGGCTCAACCAGCATGTTCACCAGCACGGCCGTCGTTATTCATCTGCCGAGCTGCTTCACCGCATCACCGGACATCCGCTCAGCGTTGAGCCGTTTTTATCGTACATCCGGACCAAAATCGGGGAGATTTACGGTTTTTCCTGCCTCCCTGGATTCCCGCTCAACACACTGCGGGAATGACGGAAGGGGGGTACTGCGGGAATGACGGAGGGGGGACGTGTGACCGCGGGGAAGTGTCCCGCCGTACTGGGCGAACACTGCGGGAATGACGGAGGGGGAGGGCCGTGTGACGCCATGAACCGCATGACCTGTGCTCCATTTCTCAAAAGGCCTTCACATGCTCAGACCTCATCTTCCGGCTGCATGCCTGTTATCGTGGGCGACAGAACCAACCCTTGGTCGTGCCCTCCCGCCGTCATTCCTGCGAACGCAGGAATCCAGGGCGTGGGGGGGCATGCCAGGGGCATGCAGGGTCTGTCAAACGCCCGGGCCGGTCCGTCACGCACTCGTTTTTTCCAGCACGGCCTGTGCTTGTCACAGGAGGGAAGGGTTGTTGTTTTCATCATTCACCATCATTCGCCCCCCTTGGATTCCCGCTCAACACACTGCGGGAATGACGAAGGGGGCTTTCAAAAGGAGTCATTATCATGAAGGGTTTTCAACAATGCACGCAGTCTTACATGGCAACCGGCATGCTCGCCCTGATGCTCCTCATCGGGTTCTCCGGGATGGCATTCGCGGGCGAGGACACCACCAGCGATGCCCTCATCAACGTGAATACCGCTACCGCGAAACAACTGGAGAAATTGCCGGGGATCGGCAAGGAACTGGCGAAGCGGATCGTCAGCTACCGGACCAGCAATGGCCCGTTCAACAGTGTGCGAGAGTTGGTGAAGGTCAGAGGCATTGGGAAAGAGACTCTGGCGAAGATCGAAGACCTCGTTTCGACGGGGCCTTCCGCCGGGGAATCCATGCCGGATGCCGGGGAATCCATGCCGGATGCTAAGGAATCCATGTCGGATGCCAAGGAATCCATGTCGGATGCCAAGGAATCCATGTCAGATACCAGGGAACCTGTGTCAGAGTAGATCAGGCCATTGCGGGCCGGCGGGGCCGGGTCAGTCCGACCTGGCTCCGCTCCTCCAGCCCTCTCGCTTCCTGGAACACCACCTGTCCTCTTCATTCCCGATTCGAAGGGGAGGGACAGGACTCAGGAACCAAGCGCCACATTCAGCCTGGAGATGATGTGGGGAGGGACAGAAAATTCTCCTGTGACTTCAACGCGGGAGGGAACAAGCATGATGGAATGAAAGGGAATGTCACGGACGTGCACGGTCTCTTCGGGACGGTCAACCGCGCTGATGGCAATGTTTTCTACGGATGTCGTGATCGCACCCACATCCTGGGGGCCGTAGGTGTTCACGACAGCTGTCAGTATGGCCATAATCTGCTCGTTTGCTTCGTCTCCAGCCATCTCCTCGCCCGACACGAAGGCCAGACAGTCTTCCGCCCGCCCAACGACGTCAAAATTCTGCAACCGTTCTTTCCTGCGAAGCGCCAGTAAATCGTTATCAAGGTCCTTGCTGAACGCTCCGTAGGGAAACCGCATGTAGTCGTAATGCAGACCGCGCAGCCCCTTGCCGAGCATGTGCAATTCTGCCAGAAAGATCAGCTGCTGCACTTTCACATCGCTGACCATGGCCCATTCTTTTTCCTGGATCACGTGCAGGGCATAGACCAGCAATGTCCGGTCAATCGTAATGTCGCGGGGTGTTCGCATGTCCTCCGTTTCCGAACGGGTGCACTCAATGCCCCGACGGGCGGGCCATCCTAGCGAGCACCGGGTTGCAGCGTCAACGCGAGGACGCGGGGACGCACGGCCGCCGTCGTCTACCCCCCTGCCATCATTCCCCTGG
>RKSG01000146.1 GCA_007570995.1 Nitrospirales bacterium | reverse complement strand
TGTCTTCCCAGATCCCCCCTCACCCCTTACGGGACCAACCAGGGGATGAATTGTCCATCCGGTTGACTCCCTGGCCCACCTCCCGTCATTCCCGCCCCTGAGCGGGAATCCAGAACCCCGCCGAGGGCACGGAACCACGATGACGTTCTCCCGGATCCCCCCTCACCCCTTACGGGAACAACCAGGGGATGAACCTGTCCATCCGGTTGACTCCCTGGGGGACGGGGTGTTAGGCTTCCCCCCCTATTGACCGTGTGATGGCTCAGGGCTGGCTCTTCAACGGCTCCGTGAAAATCACTGCACTCGCATCTTTGTGACGCCTCCCATTTTTTGACCACGCCGAACCATGCACTCGAAAAATGAACAGGAGGCGAAGGCGGGAGATATTATGAATCGACAAGACGGGACGATGAGTCTTGAGAGTCTTGAGCGGGTCTACACGCAGTACTCGCCGGTCTATGACCAGACGTTCGGCAAAGCCTTTAATCAAGCGCGGGAATCGGTCGTCACAGGGCTGACGATTGCGCCCAACGAGGCCGTGCTGGAAGTCGGCGTCGGCACAGGCATGGCACTGCCTCTGTATCCCCGCCACTGCCGCATCGTAGGGATCGATCTGTCGGAAGGGATGTTGAAAAAAGCCGAGGAACAGATCGCCAGACACAGCTTGGAACATGTCTCGCTTCAGCGCATGGACGCAGGCGCCATGGCGTTTGAAGATAGTACGTTCGACCTGGTGATGGCCGCCTATGTCGTCACGGCCGTCCCGGATTACCGCAAGGTGGTGTCTGAAATGATCCGTGTCTGCCGCCCGGGGGGACGCGTCGTTATGCTGAACCACTTCAGCAACGGCAATAAATATATCGCCGCTGTGGAGAAACTGATTTCCCCTATGTGCCGGCGAATCGGATTCCGCACGGATTTGTCCCTGAACCACGTGCTCGAAGGCACCGCCCTCCAGGTGACCAGAAAAGAAAAGATGAACCCCTTCCAGTACTGGTGCCTGGTGGAATGTGTGAATGCGAAAAACGGTTATTCTCGTCCGTAAATCTGTGCCACTCTCCACTCGACGCTTCCGTTCATTGCCCGCTTTCATCCCGTTCGTCATCCCATGAAGCAGGCCCTTTGTTTCCAGCATGTCCCCTTTGAAGGCCCCGGCGTGTTTCGTCGTGCCCTGGAGACACGCCAGTACCGGCTCGATGTGCGGCTTGTGCCCCAAGAGGGTCTTCCGTCCGCGCTGCCCGATTTTCTGCTGGTCATGGGAGGGCCGATGTCCGTGAATGATCCCGCTCCGTGGATTGAGCAGGAACAGCAGTGTATTCGACGTGCCGTTGAAGCGGGCATTCCGGTTGTCGGCGTGTGCCTTGGCTCGCAATTCATCTGCAAGGCCCTGGGCGGGCAGGTCAGGCCTGGCCCCCGGCTGGAAATCGGGCCGACGCCGATCACGTGCACCGTCGAAGAGGATACGGACCCCGTCTTTGGAACGTTTCCCCGTTCCTGCACGGTCTTTCAGTGGCATGGCGAAGGGCTGACGCTTCCGCCGGGGGCGATGGGGCTGGCCTCGTCCGAGTTCTATCCCGTGCAGGCTTTCCGGTACGGGGAGCGAACGTACGCGCTGCTGTTTCACCTGGAAGTGGAACGGGAAGGGGTCGTCGCTCTGTGCCGTGACTGCGCACAGGATGTGCAACGGGCCGGCACCACGGCACAAGCCGTTCTGGAATCTACCACCTCGATACTGCCACCATCCCATCAACTCGCCGACCGGCTGATTGCTCATCTGGCAACGTAAGACTGACGCACGGGACAGACCGCCGGCAGCGCGTTCGGGACGCCCCGGGGAAGGCCGGGGGAGCGTGGACATGAACACAGACACCATCAAGCAAGAGGATGTGAACAACGCGGCATGGAAAGCCGGTGACACACTGCGCGGTGTTCCAGGGATCAGGAACAGCGAAAAGATTTTCGCAGAGGGCGAACTGAACGAACATTCTCCCCTCCGTCATTCCCGCCTTTGAGCGGGAATCCAGGAGTTGTAAAGAATTTCTTTGCAACTGCCGCAGACGGCAAGCAATACGAGACCCGGTTGTACAACCTCGACGCGATCGTGTCCGTCGGCTACGGGGTGAAGAGTACAGGGGGAGCAGGAGCATGAACAGAACACCGTCCAGAAATCTGACGACCCGCAACAACGGAGAGTTTCTGGTATATCAGACCGACGACGGGCGGATAAAACTGGATGTGCGACTGGAACATGAGACCCTCTGGCTGACTCAGAAGGCTATGGCGGAATTGTTCGGTGTCGGGGTGCCGGCAATCTCCAGGCATCTGAAAAACATCTTTGAGAACAACGAGTTGGAGGAAAAATCAGTTGTTTCCAAAATGGAAACAACTGCCGCAGACGGTAAGCAATACGAGACCCTGCTTTACAACCTCGACGCGATCATTTCCGTCGGCTACCGGGTGAAGAGTATCACCGCTACCCGATTCCGCATCTGGGCAACGCAACGGCTGAAGGAATACATCATCAAGGGCTTCGCCATGGACGACGAGCGGCTCAAAAACCCGCCATCCAAACATTTTCCGGTGCCGGATTACTTCGATGAGATGCTGGAACGCATCCGCGACATCCGCGCGTCGGAGAAGCGGTTCTACCAGAAGGTGCGCGACCTGTATGCAACAGCCATAGACTATGACAAACAGTCCGAGCAGGCGCAGGTATTTTTCAAGAAGGTGCAGAATAAGATGCTGTGGGCGGTAACGGGCAAAACCGCCGCCGAGTTAATCGCAGACCGCAGCAACCCTCAAAAGCCGAATATGGGATTGACGACGTGGCCGGGGGCCAGGGTGCGCAAAGGGGACGTGACAATCGCCAAGAATTATTTGAAGGAGCAGGAGGTCAGGGAACTGAATCGTGTTGTCACCATGTATCTGGACCACGCCGAGGATCAGGCGGCGAAACGACGGACGGTTACCATGGAGCAATGGGCGGCCAAACTGGATGCGTTTCTGCAATTCAACGAGCGCGATTTGCTGACTCATGCCGGCACGGTGGAAGCTGCAGTTGCCAAAAGATTGGCAGAAAGCCGTTATGAAGAGTTTGACGCTGACCGTCGAAAGGCTGAGGCGCTGGAGGCAAACGCCGAGGACATGAGAGAGATTGAGGGGATGGCGCGGAGGCTGGAGAGAAGGGAAACGGGTCGGAAAGCATGAGAGATCAAAGATGGATAATACCACACAAGTGGTAAAGCATTTGGAAATGATTCAAGGGGTTATTAACCGCCTGGGACATGATTCCTTTCTCATCAAAGGTTGGAGTATGGCCATCCTGGCGGCTGGAATACTCTTTATTGCAAGAGGCGAAGGGCAATCTGAGATGGTTGTGTTGGCATTTCTTGTCCCCGTGGTGGGATTCTGGATTCTGGATGGCTACTTTCTCTGGCAAGAGCGGCTGTTCCGGGAAGTGTATAACGAGATCAGAAAGCAAGACTGTACAGATTTCGCCATGAATGTTATGAAGCACAAAGACAAACCAAAGCGTAACTGGATGGCTTCCATGTTTTCCGTCACACTGATCCTGTTCTACGGAATTGAGGGTGTATTTGTGTTGGCGGTTTGGATGATCCTTGCAACGGGAGGTTAAACATGACCAAAAGACGGGTTTTCTACAGTTTCCATTACAAGCCTGATAAATGGCGAGCCGGGCAAGTTCGCAATATAGGAGCTATTGAAGGCAACAATCCTGTTTCCGATAATGAATGGGAGACAGTCAAAGCGGGAGGGGATAGAGCTATTAAGGACTGGATAGATAACCAGATGAGCAATAGATCATGTACCGTTGTTCTTGTCGGGAGCAGAACCGCAAACAGACATTGGATCAATTATGAGATACGCAAGTCATGGGATGATCGCATGGGAGTCGTTGGTATACACATACATGGATTGCGAGACCAGGAAGGTTCCACATCCGACGCAGGGGAAAACCCGTTTGACTATATTCGTTACGACAACACAGGCAAACTCTTGTCTGCAATAGTCAAATGCTATAACCCTCAAATCCGACATTTCCTGGAAA
>RKSG01000114.1 GCA_007570995.1 Nitrospirales bacterium | reverse complement strand
CCCCCCGACGCGACAACCGCCGCAAGCCCGTCCTTGGCTGTGACCGAGCGATGGTTTGCGCCGTTTTTCGCGCATACGCTCGCAGGAGTCTGGTGGGGCGGGTTTGTCCCGTGTCTGCTTGCCGCGTTTGCGCTGCGCGTCGGCGTGGGACTTGCCGGAGATTGGATGGTGTGTCCCGATGAAATTTTTAAATATCTTGAGCCAGCGCATCTTCTGGTATTCGGGTACGGGCAGGTGGTGTGGGAGTTCAGCATGGGATACGTCCCCTGGCTGTTGCCGTCTGTGCCCGCCCTGCCGATGTTGCTGTGTAAAATCCTCGGGTTCGGGCATCCCGACTTTTACATTCCGGCGGTTAAAATCTGGAACGCCCTGCTGTCGCTCTCCATCCCCGCGGGCATGTACCTGTTCGGCCGCCGCGTGATGAGCGAACCCGCCGCCCGGCTGTCGTTGCTGTTCGGCTGTTTCTGGCATGAGTTTGTCATCATGGGCTCGCACGCGTTCGCCGAGCAATACGCCTCCGTGGTGTTCTTTGCCGCGCTGGTCCTGCTGTCTCCAGCCGCCTCGGTTCCCCGCCTGTGGGTGGCAGGCTTTCTGCTCGGGTTGACCTTTGTCTTGCGTTTTCAGTACGGGCCACTGGTCGGCGTGGTCGGCCTGACCTTGCTTGCCGCGTATCCGCCTGCCCGATGGGGTGTGATCGTCCTCGGCGGACTCGCGGCGCTGGTGCTGGGGGGCGCAGTGGACTACCTGACATGGGGGCGCTGGTGGAGTCCCACACGCTTGATTGTGTCGATGATCGTCAATGGCGTCTTTGCTCACGTGTTTAAGACGGAGAACTATCCGTTTCATACCCATCTGGTCTCTCTGGCCGGCAGCAGTTACGGCTTGTATGCTCTGGCCGCCGTGGCCGTGTTCCGTGTGCGCCGGCACTGGCTGTTACTCTCCATGGCGATGGTGGTGTTACTGTTCCATATGGCGGCTCCCATCGCAGAATACCGCAATGTGTTTGTGCTGCTGCCGCTCTTGTGGATGCTGATTGCCGCGGCGAGCGGGGTGTTCCGCCGCTCCCGCCCCCGCGTCGGCGCCATGGTCGCGACGGGCGTGTTGGCGGCAGTGGCGAGTGGGGTCTCCTTTGGGGACGGCGTGCCTGGATGGCCTTGGGAGGGCGTGCCGAATCAGGCACGATCCTACAACGATCATGTGCACAGACTGATGCCGGACGAGGGCGGCCTGTTCCATTCAGAAGAAGCGCTCGTCGTTTCGCGCGATTTGGGGAGGATCCCCGCCGGGGAGATGCGCGCCGTGCTGTGGGGTCCCATTGGCCATTACGCCGACGGCGGGTATTCCTACGCCCATCATCGCGTGCCGATGCTGTTTCCGAGCAGGAATCCGGATCACGCCACCCTGTCTCACACCCGTCCGGCCAACACGTTGGCGAGCCATGTCGTTGTCCGGAAAGGTGAAGCTCTGCCGGGGTTTTCGCTCACACGCGAGTACGGGCGGGTGGCCCTGCTTGTCAACGATACACCGGAAGCGGTTCAGGTTCCCGACACGTTCTCCACGGATTTCGGTACGCGGTTTGACCGTCTGGTGTTACGAGCGTCAAGAGAGTTGAAGGTTGAATTTCCGGAGCCCGTTCGGGCGTTCCTGTTTCCGGAGTGAGCAGGAGAACGAACCCGTGCGGGGCTTGACCGGGCCTGCCCCTGGCTTTGACCAGGGGATGGAGATGGGTCACATTTCAGGAGTCTGTTCACACACCATGCGATCTCAAGACCGTCCAGGGGCACAGGGCGCTGCCGCATGTCCCTCAGGTTCTTGAGCATCGAAAGGAGGGCTCTCTATGTTTATGCAAGCGTATACCAGTCAGACCTATGCCTTACTGCGCCTCATGACGGGCCTGTTGTTTATCTGGCACGGCCTGCACAAGCTGTTTTCGTTTCCCGCCGTGCCCCATCTGGACGCGATGGGGAAACCGCCGCTGTTCATCGTGGCCATTGCCGGTCCCATTGAATTGATTGGCGGTCTGTTGGTGATGGTGGGACTGTTCACCAGGTGGGCGGCGTTCCTGTGCAGCGGCCTGATGGCGGTGGCCTACTGGATGGCCCATGGGACGCGGGCGTTTCTCCCGATCGTGAACATGGGCGAGACGGCCATCCTGTTCTGCTTTGCGTTTCTGTTCATCTCCGCCAACGGAGGGGGCATCTGGAGCATGGATGCGGCCCGGGGCGACGAGTAACAGCCTGTCCCCTGGCCCTGGGCATGACGCTGCACGCCATCGCCGCGCGATGGCGCCCCCGCCGTCCCATAGGCACAAGCCCCCCCGCTCCTGGATTCCTGCGTTCGCGGGAAAGCATGCCCCTGGCCCCCTGGTCGCCCGGGGCGCCCCCTGGTCGCCAGGAGCGTCCCCTGGTCGCCCGGGGCGCCAGGGGCATGCATTCCCGCAGTGAGTTGAGCGGGAATCCAGGGGGGGCAGAGTGGAGACGATGATGAGCCGGTTGCTGCTTTCAGCCATATGTCTGTGTGTGATGGGCGGGTGCTCGCTGGGGCCGGAGTATGCCCGTCCGCCGGTTGAGTCCGCCGATGGCTTTCGTATGCAACGGGGCCCCGATTCCGGGGCCTCCTCCCTGGCCGATCTGGCCTGGTGGGAGCTCTTCCGGGATCCCCATCTTCAGGCCCTCATTCGACAGGCCCTTCTGCATAACCGGGATCTGAAACTGGCGGCCTCTCGCGTTCGGGAATTCCGGGCCCGGCTCCACGTGACCGGGGCCGCGCAATTCCCGACCATTGAGGGCAAGACCAGTCTGCGACGCAGTCAATCGTCGCTGGCTGCAGCCCAACAGTTCGGGATTCCCGATATAAGCGGCCAGGAAGGGCCAACGGTCAGCCTGTACAGCGCCTCGGCGGACCTCTCCTTTGAAATTGACCTGTGGGGCAAACTGCATCGGGCCACGGAAGCGGCCCGGGCCGACCTGCTGGCGCGGGAATGGGCACGCCGGACCGTCGTCCTGACGCTGATCAGCGACGTGGCCCAAGCGTATTTTAACCTGCAGGAACTGGATGCGGAACGGGCGATCGCCACGCGCACGCTCACGACCCGTCGGGAATCCCTCGCCATCATGCGGCTGCGTAAACTCATGGGACAGAGTTCGACACTGGATCTTCGTCGTGCGGAGCAGGAAGTGGCCCGGGCCCAGGCCGTGATCCCGGACCTGGATCGCCGGATCGGGCAAACAGAACATCAATTGAGTCTCCTCGTTGGGCAGCCACCGGCGGCCATTGTTCGCGGGGGGACGTTGCGGCAAGCGTCCCTGGTGCCCGCGGTGCCCGCCGGGTTGCCCTCGGCACTGCTTGAGCGGCGGCCGGATATTGTGGAAGCCGAACAGCAACTGGCCGCGGCCCAAGCCAGGATTGGCGTGGCCAAAGCGGCGCTGTTCCCCGCCATCAGCCTCACGGGCAATTTTGGCGCGCAAAGTCTGGCCTTTTCCGATTTGTTCATTGGCCCGGCACGGATTTGGTCGCTTGGCCCGGCCATCACCGTTCCCCTGTTCAATGCGGGACGTCATCGCGCCAATCTGGAAGTGAGTCGCGCGCAACAGGAACAGGCGCTGCTGACCTACGAGCGCACCATTCACCAAGCCTTTCGGGAAGTCGAAGACGCCCTCATTGCCTGTCACACCTCTCGCGAGACCTACGCCACCCGGTCGCGTCTGGTCGGTCTTTCACAGGCGGCCCTGCAGTTGGCGCAGCTCGAATACCTGAACGGGAAAGCCTCCTATCTGGACATCCTCACGGCGCAGCGCGAGGTCTTTAACGCGGACATTGCCCTGGCGCAAACGCAACGCGACCGGCTCGTCACCGTGGTGCAATTGTACAAAGCCCTTGGGGGAGGATGGCATCTGCCGAACGCGCCTGCCTCTGGCCGGGCATCCGTTCCCCTCCCACTCCCCTTGGGAGAGGGCCGGGGTGAAGGTTCCGGCGACCAGGCCGGCGTTGACCAGAGGCATGGCCGCCATGCGGCCATGCGGGAGACGTCACCGTGACCACACACACAAGTCCCCCCCCTCACCCCGACCCTCTCCCAGAGGG
>RKSG01000123.1 GCA_007570995.1 Nitrospirales bacterium | reverse complement strand
TGCGTCCGCAGGAATGACGGCGGCGTTGATGACGACCACAATGGTCTGATGCAACCCCTGGATTCCTGCGTGCGCAGGAATGACGGCGGCGTTGATGACGACCGCAATGGTCTGATGCAACCCCTGGATTCCTGCGTGCGCAGGAATGACGGCGGCGTCGATGACGACCACAATGTTCTGATGCAACCCCTGGATTCCTGCGTGCGCAGGAATGACGGCGGCGTCGATGACGACCGCAATGTTCTGATGCAACCCCTGGATTCCTGCGTACGCAGGAATGACGGCGGCGTTGATGACGACCGCAATGGTCTGATGCAACCCTTGGATTCCTGCGTGCGCAGGAATGACGGCGGGGCTTGCTGCAGATGAACCAGCACTAACACGGACTGCTGGTCAGGGAGAGATACGGGCGCCTGTGGCTTCGTCGCAGGGTCGGTGGACGATTTCGTGAGCTTCACTGGAACGCGTTTCCGGCATCGGCGTGAGGCACGACGGGCCACGCCTCACAAGCAGACAATCGGCACGCCCACGTCACCCGGGACCTCGGGCACCCAGGTCCCACCTTCACGCCACAATCTCTGTGCCAATGCCTTTGTCTGTGAACAGCTCAAGCAGAATGGCATGCGCGACCCGGCCATCAATAATATGGGCTTTGGGTACGCCGTCGTCGAGGGCTCGCAGGCAGGCCCGCACTTTGGGCAACATGCCTTCGCCAATCGTTCCCTGTTTCATCATGCGCGCGACGTTTTTTCGGGACAAGGTGGACAGGTGACACTTGCTGGCATCATGAATGCCCTGCACATCGGTGAGCATCAGCAGTTTTTCTGCCTTCAATGCGCTTGCCATGGCACCGGCCACGAGGTCGGCGTTGATATTATGAGGCCGCCCACGGGGATCAACCCCGATGGGGGCAATGACCGGAATAAAATTCTCCTGCTGCAAGGTGGCAACCAGGTGCGGATTGATGGTATCCACTTCGCCGACAAAGCCGTAATCTTTCCCCTGGTCAAAGCCAGGAGCATGCCTGGCCGCACCACGGGTGCCCGGGTGTAACCCTCGCGACCAGGCCTTCATGGACAACGGCTTGCACAGAACAGACCCGGCGTCCTGCCCGGTGATCCCGATGGCCTTGCCACCATGCTGATTGAGTAACGTCACGATTTCCTTATTGATCACTCCCAACACCATCTGCACCACGTCCATGGTTTCCTGGTCCGTGACCCGAACACCGCGCTGAAAGGTGGGCTGAATCCCTAACCTGGCCAGCATGTGATTGATTTGCGGCCCGCCCCCATGAACAATCACGGGATTGAGCCCGACGTATTTCAGCAGCACCACGTCTTCGGCAAAGCCGTATTTCAGGGCATCCTGCACCATGGCATTCCCGCCGTATTTGATCACGATGGTTTTCCCGGCAAAGGTCCGAATGTACGGCAACGCCTCGACGAGAACATCGGCTCGCTGAATCAGTTTGTCCATGGTGTGTTTCAGAATGGATCGTTCGTCTCGCGCCCCCTACCCCTGGATTCCTGCGTGCGCAGGAATGCATGCCCCTGGCTCTGACCAGGGGACGGAAGGGGGCTTGACCCAGGGGACAGGCCCAAACGTGACTACAGAATATACCGGCTCAAATCCTGATCCTTGACGATTTCCTTCAAATGCTCTTTGACATAGGGCGCATCAATCACGACGTGCTTCTCTTCCAGCTCCTGCGCTTCAAAAGACACGTCTTCGAGCAATCGCTCCACAATCGTAAATAACCGCCGCGCGCCAATGTTCTCGGTTTGTTCATTGACCGTAATCGCCGTGGCCGCGATTTCTTCAATCCCTTCCCGGGTGCAATCAAGCGTAATGCCTTCGGTGGACAGCAAGGCCTGATACTGCTTCACCAGGGCGTTACGGGGCTCCGTCAGGATGCGCACCAGATCACCCTTGGTCAACGACTCCAACTCGACACGAATCGGGAAACGACCCTGCAGTTCGGGAATCAAATCCGCCGGCTTGACCGCGTGAAACGCCCCGGCGGCAATAAACAGAATATGGTCGGTCTTCACCAGCCCGTATTTGGTATTGATGGTGGACCCTTCGACAATCGGTAACAGATCACGTTGCACGCCTTCCCGCGACACGTCGGGGCTCATGTGCCGTTCGCGGCCGGCAATTTTATCGATCTCATCTAAAAAGACGATACCGGATTGCTCAACCCGTTCAATGGCGTCACGGACGACCTCATCCATGTCAATCAGTTTGTGAGATTCCTCCTGGGTAAAATACTTCAAGGCATCGGGAATTTTCATGACCCGCTCTTTGGTATTCCCCTGCATCAGCCCGCCTAACATGTCGCGAAGATGGTGTTCGAGTTCTTCCATGCCGCCGATATTGGAAATAATGCCCACCGGCAGACCACGTTCCTTCACCGCAATCTCCACCGTCCGGTCATCGAGTTGGCCTTCCCGTAACTTTTTGCGGAGTTTCTGCCGCGTACTGCTGTTGCCGGCCCCATCGGCCCCTTGCGCGGCCGACTGGTCATTCTCCCCCTTCACGTTCTCACTCTGTGGCTGACCCGGAGGAAGTAACAAATCGAGCACGCGTTCTTCGGCCAGGTCTTCGGCCTTACGTTCGACCTGCTTCAGGGAGGTACTCTTCATCATGGTGACCGACTGCTCGGTGAGGTCGCGAATGATGGACTCCACGTCGCGCCCGACATACCCGACCTCGGTAAATTTCGAAGCCTCGACTTTAATGAACGGGGCATCGGCCAGTTTCGCCAGCCGCCTGGAAATTTCCGTTTTGCCCACGCCCGTAGGCCCGATCATGATGATATTTTTCGGGAAAATTTCTTCCCGCAGTTCCGGGCTGAGTTGCTGACGACGCCAGCGGTTCCGCAACGCAATGGCCACCATCCGTTTGGCGCCCTGTTGTCCAATCACATAGCGGTCGAGAACGGCAACAATTTCGCGCGGAGACAGACTGTCAATGCGCACCGTGTCCTTCATGTCCGCCGCGGCTGCTGTGTCCGATGTGGGAGAGTGTTTCATGACGAAGCCTTTAACTCCTCGATCACAATTTCATGATTCGTGTAAATATCAATGCCGGCTGCAATGTTCATGGCCTGGTCGACAATGTCCGCCGGTGCGAGGGAGGTCTGGGCCAGGAGTGCACGAGCCGCAGCCAACGCATACGGGCCTCCGGATCCGATCGCGAGAATCCCGTCTTCCGGTTCCACGACATCCCCGGTCCCGGAAATGACAAAGGCACATTTCAGATCCGCGACGGCCAACAAGGCTTCGAGACGACGCAACACGCGATCCGTCCGCCAGTCTTTCGCCAACTCAACCGCGGCCCTGGTCAGATTACCCCTGTATTCTTCCAACTTCACGTCGAATTTTTCAAACAGGGTGAAGGCATCCGCGGTGGCCCCCGCAAATCCCGCGAGCACCTGTCCCTGACACAAGCGGCGGACCTTGCGGGCATTAACCTTCATCACGGTCGTCCCTACTGTCACTTGACCGTCTGTCCCCATGGCCACTGCGCCATTGCGACGAACGGAAAGTATCGTGGTGGAGCGAATGGTCACGACGGGTTCTCCTTGCCTCCGGGGCGGGCAGCCGTGACGGAGCCGGCCCTCGGATGCGCCCGATCATACACGGCCATTAACCGATCCGTAGCCAGATGCGTGTAGTGTTGGGTGGTGGCCAACGACGCATGCCCCAGCATTTCCTGGATGACACGGAGATCGGCGCCCTCATCTAATAAATGCGTCGCATAGGAATGCCGTAAGGTATGCGGCGTGATGGTCCCGATCTGCAACCGGTCAGCATAACGCCGCACGACTCGTTCCATGCTGCGTACCGATAACCGGCCACCCCGATTATTTTCAAACACCGGCCCGCCGGCCGGCGGCACAGGACGCACTGAGGCAGTTGCAACGCCAGTGGATTCCTGCGTTCGCAGGAATGACGGTGGCGGTGGCACGGGACGCACCGAGGCAGTCGAAACGTCCCGGGCTGTCGCCCGGCCCGAATGCCACGGCCTCATCGTCAGATAGTCGTAGATCGCCTCCACCGCAACGCGCCCGACAGGCACCATACGCTCTTTTTTGCCTTTGCCTCGCAAGCGCACCATTCCTTCATCGAGGTCCAGATCGTCCCAGTTCATGCCCACCAGCTCGCTCACCCGTGCGCCCGTTGAATACAGGGTTTCCAAAATCGCCTGATCTCTGAAGACCGATGCACCATCGTTGGATGTCGGAGACTCCATCAACCGCTCGGCTTCATCCTTTGTCATGACGCGGGGCAAGTGGTGTCCCGATCGTGGCGTCCGAACCTGCACGACGGGATTGTGGGGCACCTGGCCGCGCTGATGCAAAAACTTGAAGAAGCTCCGCAGCGTGGCGAGTTTCCGGGCCTGGGATGATTTTTTGTCCTTCCGGCCGGACAACCATACCAGAAACCGTCGAATGCGTGAGGCGTCAATCTTGGACGGATCCGGGACCGCCTCGTTCGTGTCCGTCGTCAGAAAGGCCACAAACTGCCGCAGGTCCGATTGATACCCGCGAATGGTTTCCCGCGACGCTCCGCGTTCAACATCGAGATAGTTCAGGAAAGCGAGAATTGCTTCTTCCATGCCTGACATTCATCCATGGCCCGCTGATGGATCATGCGACGCTTGCGCTCCTTGTCACGAATGCGCTCGGGGAGGGGCGGAAACAATCCAAGGTTGGTATTCATGGGCTGGAAATGCCGGGGGTCACTGGTCGTAATATAATGCACCAGCGCCCCGTGCGCCGTCGCAAGCGGCGGGGTCACCAACGGCAGATCAGCCATTGCCCGGCCGGCGTTGATACCGGCCAGCCCCCCCGTCGCGGCTGATTCGACGTAGCCCTCCACGCCCACGAGACATCCCGCCAGAAACGTGGTCCCTCGCATTTTCAATTGCAGCGTCTTCCGCAATAAGGCGGGAGCATTCACAAAGGTGTTCCGATGCACACTCCCAAACCGGAGAAACTCCGCCCGCTCGAGACCGGGAATCATCCGGAACACACGCTTTTGCTCTGGATAGGTCAGTTTGGTCTGGAACCCCACCATGTTATAACACGAGCCATGGCGGTTTTCTGCGCGTAACTGTAGAACCGCATACGGTTGCCGATCTGTGCACGGATCAACCAGCCCGACGGGTTTCATCGGGCCGAAGGTTAAGGTCTGCTTTCCACGATCGGCCATCACTTCAACGGGGATGCATCCTTCAAAGTACGGAATCTGTTCGAAGTCTTTGGCCTGCACTCTCTCCGCCGCTTTCAACGCCTCGTAAAAGGCGGCATACGTTTCCGCATCCATCGGACAATTGAGGTAATCAGGGCTGCCTTTGCCATAGCGGGAGGCGCGGAAGACTTTGTTCATATCAATGGATTCGGCATCAATGACCGGGGAAATCGCGTCAAAAAATGCCAGGTTCTCTTTGTGCGTGAGTGCAGCCAGGGCCTGCGCCATACTGTGTGACGTCAAAGGCCCTGTCGCCACGATACAGACTGCGTCGGTCGGAATCTCCCGAATCTCTTCTCGAATGATCCGAATGTTCGGATGCGACTCCAGCTCGCAGGTGACGGCAGATGCGAAAATTTCACGATCCACCGCCAGTGCCATCCCGGCGGGCACCTTGCTCTCGTCAGCCACACGCATGACGAGAGAATTCAACAACCGCATCTCGGCTTTCAAAATGCCGGGCGCGCTGATGGGGTCGGCGGATCCCAACGAATTCGAGCACACAATTTCCGCCAGGTGACTGGTCTTGTGGGCCGCTGTCCACTGCATGGGCCGCATTTCATAGAGCGTGACCTTCGCGCCGCACTCTGCCGCCTGCCAAGCCGCTTCCGACCCCGCAAGCCCTCCACCGATGACCACCACATCATCTCGCATCATTGCCTGCCCCTGGTGCCCCCCCACCCATTCCTGCGTGCGCAGGAATGACGGATGGAGTGTTGCATCACGATGGTGACAACACGGGGGGCCAATGCCCCCTCCGTCGTTTACGGTCGCAAGCCCAGTTCCCGGGCCACAGGTTGCAACGCCTGCACGACCCGTTCATGACAGAACCCGTTGGTCGCCAACAAGCCGTGCCGGTTGTTGAGTGGCAAGCCACCGTATGCCACGGGGTGCCCAAGGACCGTGGTGAATTGTCCCCCGGCCGCTCGCAGAATCGCGTCGGGTGCACAGGCATCCCAGAGCCTGGTTGCTGCCCCTGGCTCCACGTACACATCGGCGTCCCCGCGCGCAATCATACCAATCTTCAACCCGATGCTTCCCAACGGTATTTCCTGCCCGGCCTCCAGCGTGCGGGCAATCCTGTCTGCCACGGGATGACGATGGGAACGGGAAACCACCATGATGATCGGCCTGCCAACAGTGTTTTCTGTCATCGCCAGGGGAACACGCGCGCCGCGCTGCTCCATCCACGCCCCGGTGCCCACAGCACCAGCATACAGGACATCGCCATCCGGTCGATAGACGACACCGAGACGCGCACAGCCGTGAATCGTGAGCCCGATCATCACGGAAAACTCTCCGTTCCCGGCGATAAATTCTTTGGTGCCATCGAGGGGATCAACGTACCACACACGCTGTGCAGCTGTGGGTGCATCGGCGTCGGGGGAGGTGAACGGGTGTGGACTTTCCTCGGCCACCACGACGTCGTGGGGAAAGGCCTCGCGCAGGCCATGCACGATCACGTCGTTCCCTCGCCGATCGGCTTCCGTCACCGGATCGTTGGCGCCTTTATACGCCACGGCAAAATCGGTGGCATACACATCCATCACGATCTGGCCCGCCTGCCGGGCTAACGCCACGGCTACTGATAATTCGTGATCCATAGACGGGATGGAAGATACGGCGACTCACGGGGTCCGCTCCCATGCGAGAAGACGACACGGGATCACCCCCGCGGACACACAAGACTTGCGTGAAAAGAAAAGCCCACAGACAGCAACATCTGTGGGCTTTTCACTAAAGACCCCGGCAACGCCCTACTTTCCCACAGCCTCTCGACTGCAGTATCATCGGCCCTGGAGGACTTAACTTCCGTGTTCGGAATGGGAACGGGTGTGGCCCCTCCGGTATGGTCACCGGGAATACACTCACGATGGAACGCCACGAAACCACGGGGCAGGACGACACCGTACCCCGCCACGCTTCACGCCTTCCCTGTCGTGAAATCCGAGATCATGTCTATCAGAAGTAAGATGATATTAAGTCGCACGGCCGATTAGTACTGGTTAGCTTCAAGCCTCACAGCTCTTCCACATCCAGCCTATCAAACTCGTCGTCTACGAGTGGCCTTTAGGGAGGTTACCCTCCGGGAGATCTCGTCTTGAGGCTGGCTTCCCGCTTAGATGCTTTCAGCGGTTATCCAAACCGGACATAGCTACCCGGCACTGCCGCTGGCGCGACAACCGGCACACTAGCGGTCCGTCCATCTCAATCCTCTCGTACTAGAGACAGACCCTCTCAAATCTCCTACGCCCACAACAGATAGGGACCGAACTGTCTCACGACGTTCTGAACCCAGCTCGCGTACCGCTTTAACGGGCGAACAGCCCGACCCTTGGGACCAGCTTCAGCCCCAGGATGCGATGAGCCGACATCGAGGTGCCAAACCTCCCCGTCGATGTGAACTCTTGGGGGAGATTAGCCTGTTATCCCCGGCGTACCTTTTATCCGTTGAGCGATGGCCCTTCCACACAGAACCACCGGATCACTAAGCCCGACTTTCGTCTCTGCTCGACGTGTCCGTCTCGCAGTCAAGCTCCCTTTTGCCTTTACACTCTATGGCTGATTGCCGACCAGCCTGAGGGAACCTTTGGGCGCCTCCGTTACCTTTTAGGAGGCGACCGCCCCAGTCAAACTACCCACCAGACACTGTCCCTACTCTGGATAACAGAGTCAGGTTAGAATACCGGAAAAATAAGGGTGGTATTTCAAGGGCGACTCCACGGGAGCTAGCGCCCCCGCTTCACGGTCTCCCACCTATCCTACACATATTCGCCCAACACCCAATGTCAAGTTGTAGTAAAGGTGCACGGGGTCTTTCCGTCTTGTTGCGGGTACCCGGCGTCTTCACCGGAACCACAAGTTCGCTGAGTCACTCCCCGAGACAGCGCTCCAATCGTTATGCCATTCATGCAGGTCGGAACTTACCCGACAAGGAATTTCGCTACCTTAGGACCGTTATAGTTACGGCCGCCGTTTACTGGGGCTTCCCTTCGAAGCTTCGCCTTGCGGCTGACATCTCCAGTTAACCTTCCAGCACCGGGCAGGCATCAGACCCTATACATCCTCTTACGAGTTAGCAGAGTCCTGTGTTTTTGGTAAACAGTCGCCAGAGCCACTTTACTGCGACCTCGTTCCGCTCAAGGAGCAAGTCCTCTCACGTACGCGAGGCACCCCTTCTCCCGAAGTTACGGGGCTAGTTTGCAGAGTTCCTTAGGGAGTGTTCTCTCACGCCCCTTAGTGTATTTCACTCGCCTACCTGTGTCGGTTTGCGGTACGGTCACCATGTCCACTCACTACGAGGATTTTCTTGGCAGTGTGGGATCAGTCCGTTTGTGGCCTTGCGGCCTCCCCATCACGTCTCGGCGTTAATGGATTCGCGGATTTGCCTGCGAACCCCGCCTACCCGCTTGGACCGGGTATTCCAGGGACCCGGCGGTGCCTACCCTTCTGCGTCCCCCCTTCGTTGATAACGCGAACACGGCGGTACAGGAATGTTGACCTGTTTCCCATCAGCTACGCCTCTCGGCCTCGCCTTAGGGACCGACTAACCCTGACCTGACGAACATTGGCCAGGAAACCTTAGGCTTACGGGGACGATGATTCTCACATCGTTTAACGCTACTTATGCCGGCATAATCTCTTCTCTGCAATCCAGCTGTCCTTGCCGGTCAACCTTCACCTCACAGAGAATGCTCCCCTACCGCTTACACCGTGCAGTCGAACCTTCAGCTGTACAGAAAACCTCCGGTTCAACTGGTTGGTACAAGCCCGTAGCTTCGGTTGTAGACTTGAGCCCCGTTACATTTTCGGCGCAGACACACTCGACCAGTGAGCTGTTACGCACTCTTCAAAGGATGGCTGCTTCTAAGCCAACCTCCTGGCTGTCTGAGCATACCCACAACCTTTTCCACTTAGCCTACAATTAGGGACCTTAGCTGACGGTCTGGGCTGTTTCCCTTTTGACCACGGACCTTATCACCCATAGTCTGACTCCCGGAGATCCAGTAACGGCATTCGGAGTTTGGTTGAGTTCGGTAACGCGGAAACGCCCCTAGCCCATCCAGTGCTCTACCTCCGCCACGGTTACTCCAAGGCTAGCCCTAAAGCTATTTCGGGGAGAACCAGCTATTACGAGGTTTGATTAGCCTTTCACTCCTACCCACAGCTCATCCGAGCTTTTTGCAACAAACAACGGTTCGGGCCTCCTCCATCTGTTACGACGGATTCACCCTGGCCATGGGTAGATCACCTCGCTTCGGGTCTATTCTACGCAACTGGACGCCCTGTTCGGACTCGCTTTCGCTGCGGCTCCGTCTTGTCAACTTAACCTTGCTACGCAGAATAACTCGCCGGCTCATTAAGCAAAAGGCACGCGATCAGGCATTCCCCTTGGTACAACAGGGCATAGCCCTTTCGCTGCTTGTAGGTATACGGTTTCAGGTTCTATTTCACTCCCCTCACCGGGGTTCTTTTCGCCTTTCCCTCACGGTACTAGTTCACTATCGGTCATCAGAGAGTATTTAGCCTTGGAAGGTGGTCCTCCCGGCTTCCCACAAGGTTCCTCGAGCCCCGCGGTACTCAGGACCTGCATCCAACGAGCCAACACGCTTTCGCCTACAGGACTGTCACCTTCTCTGGTGGGTCTTTCCAGACCCTTCTGCTAGCGTGTTGGTTTCTGACTCGCCGACACCACCGTACTGGCATCTGACGCAGGCCTACAACCCCTCATCTACAACGCATACGGGCTTGACATAAATGAGGTTTGGGCTGTTCCCTTTTCGCTCGCCACTACTCAGGGAATCGCAATTGCTTTCTCTTCCTGCGGGTACTGAGATGTTTCACTTCCCCGCGTTAGCGTCGCGTTGCCTATGGATTCAGCAACGGACAGGCGGCATTCATCGCCTGGGTTTCCCCATTCGGGCATCCCCGGATCACGGCCTGCTTGCGGCTCCCCGAGGCTTATCGCAGCTTGCTACGCCCTTCATCGCCTTCTGATACCAAGGCATCCACCGTACACCCTTAGTAACTTAACATCACTTACTTCTGATACACATGACCTTCGTTTCGGTCTATTCAGTTGTCAAAGAACAACCCAGCCACAGGCTGGAACAGACAATCTATTGGTGGAGCTGAGCGGGCTTGAACCGCCGACCCCCTGCTTGCAAAGCAGGTGCTCTCCCAGCTGAGCTACAGCCCCTCTTCTATCTTCCGAACAATATTTCCGAAAGGGGGTTTAGCCCTGTTTTTTATTTCAAGAAGATTTCAATTCCCCGTGCTCACACACTACAACAAATACCACAGGGGCCCACAAATATCATAAGCACCAGCCACTCTGCAAATTTATTGATGGCTTTACTTTTGAAGCTTTCAACGATTGCAACGTCCTAACCCATCCAAGAAGAAAAACCAATGAAAAGCATTAGGAAGAATAGACACGGCTCCAGCAAACATGAACCAAGCTAGCCACCGACGACCATGAAAGCAACAAACAATCCTCCCACACTAAACCTTCTTTAATCGGCGACAAGGAAAAGCTAGAATTCCTCTCCCATCCTCCATTAAAATCCAAACATACACCAAGCCCCGATGTATATGGTGGGCCTAGATAGAGTCGAACTATCGACCTCACGCTTATCAGGCGTGTGCTCTAACCATCTGAGCTATAGGCCCATTTCGGACCTTCACCATTCTACCAACGAAACAGCGAGCGGCTTACGGCCTTTCCCGCCATACGACGTAGGATGCGCCGGAGAATTTTCCCAGATGTCACGGCCGACACATCACCCAGTATCTTCGCCATGAAGTACAAAGCTGAACGGGTCTTCCCAATGGTCAGACCCTTACGCTGCCGTGCCATGGGTCGGTTTCTTTCTCGATCATGTGCATGATACAACAAGCTGTGTTGAAGAAGCGACCATTAGCACGCTTATCAGGCGTGCGAACTAACCAAACAGTGTCCGCCTAGAACATCCCCCCGATCAACACGCCCAGACAAAAGACCAGCGCCACTGCCACCATATACACCACTCGTTGTTTGATTCTCCGTCTCGTTTTCGCTTTGGCTCGTTCCGTGGCCAGACGTTCGCGGTTGATTGCAAACCAAGCCTCGTTTTCGGCGATGGAAAGGGGGGGGGGGGGGCTAAAGGTGTTTTGGATCCCAAAAAAACGGCTCCGCCTTTTGGCGTGCCGAGAATCCCGCCACGGAATAGTATAATCACCCCACACACCCTAAATGCTTTCATCCTTCTCCTATTACATGTACACACATTACACACACACACATAACCTTCTCCCCACTAATCAGCGCACCCTACCCGTCCCCGCCATAGATTTAGCACCCTCAAGGCC
>RKSG01000036.1 GCA_007570995.1 Nitrospirales bacterium | reverse complement strand
TTATTCCAGCGGTTACATGCGTTGGAGTGCCGACTATCGCGATTGTCTTTTTCATGCCATTAGCTATGGCCTTGTGCCCGGCCATAAATTGGAAAACACGACTCCTAAAATTGGAGACCGTGTATCCGCCGGTATTTTGGGGAAGATTTGTAAACATTCCACCTTGCAGGTAAGCGAACCCGGCGAATGGGGCATTTGTTTCCACGATGCCCCCCGATACTGGATACGCGCCACCGATTTTGTCCCCTACTTCTGGAACGAGCGCGATGGTGGGAAACAATCTGATCATGTCAAGACCTTGGCTTTCTCAAATCGCGCGCATGCGCTGGCGGTTTGCGCACTGCTCAATAGTTCGTTGTTCTATTGGTGGTTCATTCTCTGTTCTAACGGCCGGGATTTGGGTATGCGGGAAATTGAAAATTTCCCTTTCAATCCTCACCACGCTGGCCAAGCAATACTCGTCGAGTTATCGTCCATCGTCGGTGACTTGATGGCGGATTACCGCCGTCACGCTGTCCGCAAAGAAACCCAATACAAAACCACAGGCGAGGTAGTGTATGACGAATTCCATCCAAGCCATTCCAAGGCAATTATGGATAGAATAGATACCGTCCTTGCCAAACACTACGGGTTCACCGAGGGAGAACTCGACTACATCATCAACTACGACATCAAATACCGGATGGGGATCGGCGGATGAGCAACGAACATGAACCGTTTTCAGAGAGAGAAGGCATTGTTCCACGGAAGGATTATCGGTTCGATGTAGACCAAGGAACAAGGAATGCAATTTACAACCAAATTCGGGAATTTTTAGATTGGCCTGATCCTCGCGATTGGAATGACCCAGATGGTCATCTTTATGTTGAAGCATGGCACTTTGTATATCAGCATCATTTCTGGGCCGAATTTTGTTCAGAGCCTGTCGATGCATACAAAGATTCTAACTTTCTTAGGCCTATGCTAATCAGCGATGCCCCTTGGTGGAGAATTTTCGAGTTTGTTGAATACATACTTGACCGATGTACCTCTATTTATGAGTGGGATGAACTAGGTGACATTTACAGCAAGGAAAGGGCGAGCAGTCTTACTTATGGAATTAACAATGTCTTGGAGAGATCAAGAATTGCCTATAAAATCAGTGATAAGAAATTTGTTCCACGTTTCCCAGAACTGGAACAGCGTGAAGTGGAAAGAGCCTGCAACACGAGGTTTGAGGGAGCCAATCAGCACATTAAAAAAGCCCAGGACTGTTTAGCCATCTACAAAAATCCTGATTGTGTCGGTGCCATCAGAGAGTCCATCCATGCGGTGGAATCCATTGCAAAAGAAATCACCGGAGATAGCAAAGCAACCCTTGGCAAACTTACAGAGAGGCTCAATCTTCACCCGGCTTTTCAAGATGGGTTGAATAACCTTTACGGCTTTACGAGCGATGCCAGTGGCATCCGGCACGCAAGCTATTCCGACAAACATCCGAAACCAGACCAAAACACCGCCCGCTTCATGTTGGTTCTCTGCTCCTCTTTTGTGAACTACATCATTTCCCAGCATCCGGAATAACAGAAACGCTGACAAAACCTTTCTCGACTATCGTTCACGCCAAAACCATCTTTAAGTCTATAACAACAACCGAGAGGGTGTTGGAAACCGTGTTCACGCATTCGACACTTTTCCCCAAGGCGGTAACACTGAATACACTTATTGATCATCAGCAAGTGTGCAGTATCCTGAAAGAAGGGGGCTTCTTGTGAGCCAGACAGGTAAAAATGTTCTGATTTCCCTTGAGAGTCGGCATGCTGAGTGCGTAATCAGTGGAAAGAAAAAGGTGGAGCTACGCACGCGTCGCATGAATCTATCTAAAGGCGATAGAGTTTGGATATACAAAAAACAGCCTGAGGGGGGCATTGTGTGTGCAGCGACGGTAAAGGCTGTTGATGAAGCTAGCCCCAGGGCTTTGTGGGGGCAGTATCGGGCTGTCTGTGGCATCACCAAAGAGGAATTTTTTGCGTATTTTGCTGCTGTGAAAATTGGTTATGCCATCTCTCTGTATAAAATTGAACGGTTGCCCAAACCGGTGCCTCTGGAAAGGATGCGGACAAAAGACCAGAACTTTCACCCGCCCCAGTTTAGTAAATATCTTATAGATAAGACGCCGTTACTAACGTTTCTGGAAGCGAGTTTGCGCGCGGTACGGGGGCATTCACAAAGGCAAGCCAACTCGGGTACAGCTTGAATAGAATCAAGGTTTGTGCAAATAGCCCATACGTTGATTAACGCTTTTGAGGAGGACAGCCGACATGCCAACCTATAGAGACACCTTCAAGTATCATTTCAAGTTGGGCAACAAAATTGTCCTTGCGGGGATTACCTACGATCTGGATCGCCGAGAGGCAAAGCACCGAAGCAAACCAGGGTGGCACAAGGGACATATCAAGCAGGTCGGTTTCCGCACGACGCGTGAGAACGCCATGAGATGGGAACGTGAACAGGCTGAACAAGGCAAACCGGTCTTCTCTCGCTAGACTCTCCGGCGGGTTCCTGTAAGAGCACAACCGAAACCAATCTCACCCCCGACCAGCTCCCTCCCTTAACTGGGAAAGGGAACATGCACAACTTGATAGAATTCAGTTTGTGCAAATAGCCCATACATTGATGAACGCTTTTGAGGAGGACAGCCGGCATGCCAACCGATAGAGACACCTTCCAGTATCATTTCAAGTTGGGCAACAAAATTGTCCGTGCGGGGATTACCTACGATCTGGACCGCCGAGAGGCAGAGCACCGAAGCAAACCAGGGTGGCGCAAGGGACATATCAAGCAGGTCGGTTTCCGCACGACGCGTGAGAACGCCATGAGATGGGAACGTGACCAGGCTGAACAAGGCAAACCGGTCGATCCCGATAGACTCTCCGGTGTCCTGCGCCGGGTATCATCACCGTCAGTCGCTGGGAAACGAAAGAAGGTGTTGTGAAAAGGATGCTGCTCAGGCGACGGCGGCTTATCTTTTGATGGGGGCTAGACCATACGGGATATGGCCAGCAACACACCGACACCTGTCAACATACCAATACCCAGCACCCATAGCGCGCGGAATACTTCGGCCTTCAGCGCGGCCAAGTCGGCCTTCATGTCGGCGCGGAGGACGGCCAGATCATCTTTTGTGGCAAGATTGGCGGTCCAGGCATCCGCAGCCTGCCGAACAGTATTGGTGATACTTTCAGCCTGGGCACGGGGCACCCCGGAGCGTTCCAGTGAACGGGTGGCGGTGATGGTATCAAAGGACGAAACAGCCATAATTGCAACGTCCCCTTATGGTGTTGGGTGTACCACTGGAGATCAGAGGGCAAGGCCATGGTGCCCACTGACCGGCGACCATCAGTACCCTCCCTCGCAATGGTTCGGTCAAAGGTTTGCCCTCCCCTTGGATAGCATTGACAAAATTCAACTTATATGAGTAAATGTGACAAAGTTTGTCAAAATATCCACTGAAATCGAGGTTGAAACCGTGTTAATTGAGTTCAGAGTTACCAATTACCGGTCTATCAAGGAAGAGCAGACCCTTAGTTTAATGGCATCCAGAAGTAAGGAGTTGCTGGACTCTCATACGTTTGAGGCTAAGGGGTTCAAAAACAGATTGTTGCGTTCAGCGGCTGTGTACGGGCCTAACGCATCGGGGAAAACCAACCTGCTCCTTGCTCTTGTGTCAATGAAGGACATTGTGAAGAAGTCCGCGAGTGAAACTCAGCGCGGAGACACCCTTGCAGTAGAGCCGTTCAAGTTGGATTCCAGCTCATGCAAGGAGCCAACCCAGTTTGAAGTTGTGTTTATGGTGCAAGGCGTTCGTTATCAATACGGCTTTTCAGCAACGGAGACGAGCGTTGTCAGTGAATGGCTTTTTGCTTTTCCCGAAGGCCGTCCTCAGTGCTGGTTTGATCGCGAATTGGGTGAAAACGAACGCTACAAATGGAAGCTGGGGGCTTCACTGAAAGGGGAAAAACAGCTCTGGCAAAAATCAACCCGCGATAATGCCCTGTTTCTTTCCACTGCCGTGCAACTCAACAGTCAGCAGCTCCAGCCTGTGTTTGACTGGTTCAACGACACCTTGCGTCTCGTCGGTGTTGGGGGAGTGTCGCCTGGGTTCAGTGCCTCATTCTGTGAAGAGCACGGCAGCGAGAAGGTTGCAGATTTCTTGCAGGAAGCGGATTTGGGAATTCACAATGTCCATGTGAAGCAAGAGCCTTTTGATCCGGAAAGCCTGCCAGAAGATATGCCCGATAGTGTCAAGCGGGATATTGTTAAAACCATGAAGGGCGGAAAAGTGTACGAGATAAAAACCGTTCGCAAAAGTTCAACCGGCGACCTGGTCGAGTTCGATTTGGGTCAGGAATCAACCGGAACACAGAAGGTCTTTGAGCTTGCGGGGCCTTTTCTTGAGAGTCTGCAGAATGGTCATGTGCTCTGTATTGATGAATTGCATAACAGTCTGCATCCTGAGTTAGTGAAATTTCTTGTGGGTTCGTTCAATGACAACACAACAAACCCTCGGAACGCTCAACTGATATTTACGACTCATGAAACGTCAATGCTCAATCAGAAAATCCTGCGCAGAGACCAGATCTGGTTTTGTGAAAAGGACAAAAATCAGGCAACAACGGTTTACGCGTTGACGGATTTCCATCCGCGCAAAGGGGTTGAAAATCTGGAACTGGCTTATCTGTCCGGTCGGTACGGGGCACTGCCCTATCCGAGCGCGACGCGATCTCGACGAAGGAAGGCTTATCTGTCCGGTCGGTACGGGGCACTGCCCTGTATTCCAGCATCGCATTAAAAGATGGGCAGCAAGCGACGCACTTCCCTGAGGCATCAAGGCCGCAAGAAGAAGCGGTATCTAAAAGTCCTTATCATCTGCGAGGGGAAGAAAACAGAGCCTAATTATTTCAGAGGATTGAAGGATGACTTGGAACTGAGCAGTGCCAATGTGGAAATAGTCGGAGCGGGCTGTACGCCCGGAAAAATTGTTGAACACGCGAAACGCCTTTGTAAAGAAGAAAAAGGAAAGGGCGATCCTTTTGACAAGGTTTTCTGTGTATTTGATAAAGATGAACATCCCAACTATCAAAAAGCTGTGGATGCAGCGTCAAAGCACCACTTTGAGGTGATATACTCCGATCCCTGTTTTGAGTACTGGCTGTTGTTGCACTACAAGTGCACCAGAAGTCCAAGTGTCGCAGACGATATTCTTTCGGCCTTGAAGAAGCAGCTTCCAGATTACGACAAAAGTGACAGGTACATTTTTGAATGTTTTCAAGACAAGCTGGAATATGCACAGGAAAACGCGGCAAAGTCTCTGGAAGATGCAGAGTCTCTGAAACATGCTCGTAGTGCCGACGCCGGCAATCCTTCTACAAAAGTTCATATCCTTGTGAATTACCTGCAAAATATAGAAAAGCGTTGATGTAATCCCTGCAATTCCTGCCTGTAGTACGGTTTCCTCACTTGATCTGGTTTTGTGAAAAGGACAAAAATCAGGCAACAACGGTTTATCCGTTGACGGATTTCCATCCACGCAAAGGGGTCGACAATCTGGAACTGGCTTTTATCTGCCCGGTCGTTACGGAGCGCTGCCCTGTGTGGTTAGATAGAGCATAGTGAATATGACGAGCAACGCAACGATAGAGATCAACAGACAACCACCAAACTGCCACAGCCCTTCGAACAAATCGGCCTTCGATTTGGTCAGCTCTGCCTTCACTTCGGCGCGAAAGATGTTCAGATCGGCCTTTATTTCGGCGCGAAGGATGGTCAGATCATGTTTTGTAACAAGACTGGCGTCCCGATCATACGCAGACTGCAGAACGGTATCGGCAATCCGTTCAGCCTGAGCACGGGACAGCCCTGTGCTTTCCAGTGAATGGATGGTGGCGAGGCGGTCAAGTGCTGAAGTAGCCATGATTACATCGTCCTCCCTTGCTTGTGAGTGTGTGTCGCAAAATACGGCATGTCCCACATGTGGAGCAAAGCCATGGCCCCCGCTGACCGTCACGGCCACCAGCACCGGGAACAACGCGCCTGCATCGTGTACATTCCCTGCAAAACATAAAACATCCTGATGCACCCTCTCCAGATTCCTGACTGGCCTGACCCCGTTTCCTCACTTGGCAACGCCGACCTTCTCTCCAGACATAAAACCGCCTTCCTTTGTTCCCGCACCTATCCTGCCGGGGTCGTGTTGCGCATATACGACTGGGCAAAGGACATGCGCGAAAGCGGGGAATGCGTGCTTTCCGGTTTTCATTCCGTGCTGGAGCGTGATGTGCTGGATGTTCTCCTTCGGGGAACCCAGCCGATCATCCTTGCCGCCGCGCGCGGCCTGCCGAAGCGGTATCCCGACGACGTGAAACAGGCCATTGATAACGGGCGGCTCCTGGTTATCAGCCCGTTTCCCGATTCGGTTCGCCGTATCACCGCCGACACCGCCTGTCAGCGGAACAGGATGATGCTGACCATCGCCGACGACATTGTCATCGGGCACATGAGCCGGGACGGTGTGCTTGCGGAAGCCCTCTCGACGGTTGATCGCCATAAGGCGATTGTCTGCCTTACCGATTAGCGGATGAGGGATTGCTCAACTTTGCGGTTGGGTTTTCTGGCCAGGTCGGTGGCCGCGAGAAAGAAATACAGCCTGTGCATCCAGGTGGCGAAACGATAAACGCCGCGCTTGTCTCCCATAAAAACCGGCACAATGGCCCCCAATTTGCCCATATGTCGGAGAAAGCTGTTCAAACTGGTTTTTTCATCGCCAGTAAATGCCAGTGACTGCAGTTGCTCTTTGGAGAATTCAATCGTGGATAAAGGAAGCCCCTCGGCTGTTTTTCGCAGAATGGAGCGGTATTGTTCACTGTGCAGTGCCTCAACGATTCCACTGTGCAACATGCGCCTGCCAAAACGGTCGGTGGCCTTCAGTACGCCCTGTTTCACTGCCAGCGAACCGACTTTGTGGTCTTTCGCGATTTCCCATACGGCATGGCCGATTTCATGAGCCACGACCGGCAACCCGCCGGAGTAATGTGCAAGGAAACGAATTTCCCTGTCTCCAATCGCGACATGGTGTTTTTCAAAAGGCCTTCTGAAAAAATCTTCGCTTTCCTCTGACTTCCACGGCTTAATATCAATGAACGGTTGGAAGACCCTTCCCACCGAAGGATTGAGTTTCATCATTGCGCATCGGCGTTCATCGAAGCCGGCAAAAATCAGGCAAACATGGTTTTCCTTCCTGCTCGTGACCTCGCCGTCCACCATCTTTTTGAGCCAGTGGGAGAAGGCGGGATTATCCGCCAGGCCGTTAATATCATCCAGAATCAACACCAGCACTTTCCTGTCTTTGCCTGCTGTTTTGAGTGTGTGGCTGAGCGTATCAGCAAACATGCTTGCTGCTGCTGAAAAGTCATCGGGGGTTGCCTTGAGTTGGATGTCAACTCCCCACAGCCCCACCCGTTCGACACGTTCTCCGAACGCCTTCCAGATTGCCTTTCCCCATGATCTGGTTTCAGTATCCTTCAAAATCTGCACATAGGTTTCCCGCACCAGGTCTTCCAGATTCCTCGCCCCGCCGAGATGCACGTGAGCGACAACGGCTTTCTCATCGCGCTCTGCCAACGAGCCGACAAACGCGGCAAGCGAACTTTTACCGATTCCACGCTCGCCTGAGACCCAACCGACCTGAAGTCGTTTCTTCCTGGCCAGGCGAACCATGGTGAGCAACTCTTCAACCTGCTTCGTTCGCCCGGTGAACGATTCTGCACTGACCGGTCGGCCGGGAGTGAAAGGACTGCTGTCTGGATTCATGGTGAGATGACCTCCCGAACAATGGCCGGCCGTACTCAGTTCGGTTTGCTGAATCGCCGGCCTGGGTGATGATGGTACGGCTCTGCGAACTCCGGCCAAGTATAACGGACAGGGTACTGCATGTTCACCCCTGTGCCTTCGCCATGGGAACGGGTCGGACGACTGCCCGGCATTGCTGCGGCACGACGGTCTGGATTCCTGCGTTCGCAGGAATGACGGTGTGGGAGGGCGCGGCGGGCTGGGCTGGATTCCTGCCCCTGGCCCAAGCCAGGGGCAAGCTCCGCGCAGCCATGACAACCCAGCAAGCTCACCAACCGTTCCTAACAGTCTCCCCTTCCTCCCCCTCTTTATTTGACCGTCTGACATATCCCCTGATACACTTTTCACTAACCTGCAACGTTATCCTGGTAAATTTTATCGTCACGTCAAAAGGTCAACACGCGCCAGAAGTGTCTGGTCGGTCGTGTGTCCGACGTGCCTTATGAGGAATGTGATGGAGCATTTTCCCAGCAATGTCAGTGATGGTCTCCCGTGGTGGAATCGGCCCGGTGTCCGTGGCACCCGCGCCGAAGGACTGGAAGACGAATGGGGGGCCGGCGAAGGCGACGAACAAGAGAAACCAGTAGATCCACCCACCGGCGTCAAAGCCGTGTCGGGCAACGGGTTTATTACCGTGAGCTGGGACCCCGTTCCCGATGCCATGTATTACAACCTCTACTATCAAAGCACCCAGGGCGTCTCAATTAAACCAAATGAGCTGACCCGCCCAATCGCAGGGCCAGAAGATTTTAACCCCGTCATCGGAGTGACGAAGGACAAGGGAACGTGCATTGAAGGCCCGTCCTCGCCGTATGAACACCAGGACCTCGCGAACAGCCTGTGCTACCACTACGTGGTCACCGTCGTCACCGCCGACGGAGAAAGCCGCGAATCCGAAGAAGTCATGGCGATCCCCTCTCCCTATCTGCCAGTCATGCAGTTCGGCGAAGAAGGCGTAGACGACGGGGAATTCCGTTCCCCCACCGGCATCGCCCTCGACGGCGAGGGCAACGTGTATGTGGCAGATACGGATAATCATTGCATACAGAAATTCGATAAACACGGGGCATTTCTCGCGCGCTGGGGTGAGGAAGCCGACTCGGTTGAAGGCACATTTTATTATCCGAGAGGGCTGGCCACCGCTCCGGCGGGTGATGTCTACGTGGCAGACAGCGGCAACAACCGCGTCCAGAAGTTTGACCCGGACGGAAACTTTCTATCGGCCTGGGGCCAGTTCGGCTTTGCCTGGCGCGGGGCCGATGCCGGAAAGTTCGATGTACCCTGGGGAGTTACCACCGATCAACAGGGGAATCTCTACGTCTCCGACACAAGCAACGCACGTATCCAGAAATTCCAGTCAGACGGCACGCCCCTGATGAAATGGGGCAAAGACGGCAGCTTTGACGGAGCGTTCTTCTATCCACGCGGCCTGGCGGTGGACTTTGCCGGCCATATCTACATTGCCGATGAAGGGAATCATCGCGTGCAGAAGTTCGATTCCCGCGGGCATTTTCTGGCGAAATGGGGGCGGGAGGGCAGCGGCCCCGGTCAGTTTCGGTCGCCGTGGGGCGTGGCCTGCGACGCGCTGGGCAACGTGTATGTCGTGGACAGCCGGAATCATCGGATTCAGAAGTTTGATTCAAACGGCACCTATCTGTGTTCCTGGGGCAATCGTGGTCTGACAGGGGGACAGGTCAATTTCCCCTCCGGCCTGGCCGTGGATAAAGACGGATGCGTCTACGTCGTGGACAGCGGGAATCATCGGATTCTGAAGTTCGCGCCGACGGATGAGGAGCTTGCCAGGGGGCGGAACAAACCCGAGGGCAAGGCCCAGGATGCAGACCTGCCCACCGTAGCGTTGGTGGCGAAACCAGGGGACACGGAGGTGATGCTGAGCTGGATGGAGGTGCCGGAAGCCGTCTCCTACACCCTCTATTTTGACACGGCCCCCGGTGTGACAAAGGAAACGGCGACGCGCATCGAAGGCGTGACCAGCCCCTATACCCATACCGGATTGACGAATGATGCCACCTACTACTACGCCCTCACGAGCGTAGACGAGCACGAGGCCGAAAGTCCCCTGTCCGACGAGCAGGAAGTCACCCCCGTGCTGATTGACGTGGCGGCCCCGCAGAATCCGGACATTGTGCTCAATCACGGGGCCACCATGACGAATTCCCCGGACCTGGTGGCCACCATTTCGGCCAGGGATCTCGACACCGGCGTCGCGGGCTATTTCATTTCGGAAAATCCCATGACTCCTGGCGCGACCCTGCCTGGCTGGATTGAGGTGGAACCGGAACACCGTTTCGGCGCCACAATTCCCGTGACACTCTCTCCCGGCGACGGCCCCAAAACGGTCTATGCCTGGTTCAAGGATGCGGGCAACAATATCTCCGTGCCGGCCAGCGGGAACATTCTGCTGAACACCTCGGGCTATGTGTGCACGGCGCAATGGGGCAAACCCGGTCGTGGCGCGTCGTTGCTGCATGGTGGTGAATTCATGGCGCCGTTGTACGGGCTGGCGATTGATCGCCAGGGTTCCCTGTTCGTCGTGGATAACGGCAACAATCGCGTCCAGAAGTTTGATGCCAACGGCAATTTCATCCTGCTGTGGGGAAACTTTGGCACGGCCAACGGCAATTTCAACAACCCCACGGGCATTGCCTGTGATGGCAAAGGCGACGTGTATGTGTGCGACACGAACAACCATCGCGTGCAGAAATTCGACGGCAAACTGGGGCACTATCTCATGAAGTTCGGCGGGCGTGGGAATGGCGAAGGTCAGTTCAACGCGCCGTGGGACATCGCGGTTGATCGGGTGCGCGGGTACATCTACGTCGTAGACAGTGCCAACTTCCGCGTCCAGAAATTCGATACGGATGGTGAGTTCGTGATGCAGTGGGGCAGTTTCGGGAATCATGACGGGCAGTTCTATTTTGCGCGTGGCGTTGCGGTGGATCAGCAGGACGGGATGGTCTACGTCATTGACATGGGGAATCATCGTGTCCAGAAGTTTGACACCAGCACCAACGTATTGCCCCAGCTTATTGCCCGGTGGGGTGGTGGCATTGGGCCGGGGCATGCCAGCAGTGCGCAGGCTCAGGAACCTGGGCAGTTTCGGTCTCCCTGGGGCATAGCTGTGGACGGTGTGGGCGATGTCTATGTATCCGACACCGGGAACCAGCGGATTCAGAAATTTGACCGGGATGGCAGTTTCATCACGCAGTGGGGTGGGTTTGGGAATGCGGAGGGTCAGTTTAACTTTCCCTACGGGCTTGAGGTGGATGCGAAGGGGCACGTTTTCACGGTGGACAGTGGCAACATGACTGTGGTTAAGATATTACAACATTGTTCAGAGCTTTGAAAGTTGACTGCGCTGTGCAGGGGGTTTGTATTGACATCGTTGCCATTGACAATGCATGACGGAATGGGTGGTGCTGATTGGTCACTTCCAGCTTTGTATACGTAGCAACTGTGCACAAGAATGGTGCAGTGGGAATGTTGTCTATGCAAGTTTCATCTGGTGTGGGCAGCCTTGGAGAGGGGCAAGCTAGTCTCTGATTCCCATGGTCTGCTTAATCCTGGTGTTCAGTAGTTTTGTACCCTGGCCTCACACGCAGAGCCGGGGAATGCGTACCATGCAACCTCCCTCCTCCTTCTGTGTCTGGGTACAAGCCTCTTCAGCTCAGGTGGAACGGACGGGTTCCTTGCCTGGACTCAGTAACTCCTAGTGT
>RKSG01000021.1 GCA_007570995.1 Nitrospirales bacterium | reverse complement strand
GATTCCTGCGTCCGCAGGAATGACGGACGGTGGGGACACGCCCGCTCAGGGGACTTCACACGTACCCCCTGGATTCCTGCGTCCGCAGGAATGACGGACACGGGGATCAGCCGTCCGCAGAGCCTGCCCCTGGCGCCCCGAGCGACCAGGGGATGACGGACTCACGAGTAGGACTCGGCTCAGGTTTGGGGTTTTTGAAGGAACAATCGCAGCGCGATTGCCGGGTATGATAGACTAACCCCGTCGCCAATACGGTGGGTTTGATTGTGATCGCACCTGTTGTTAACGCACAAGAACTTGTTTCGCTTCTGACCCGACGCAGGGAACGGGGCGCATGCGTGGTGTGGACCAATGGCTGCTTCGACTTGCTCCACGTCGGACATATTCGGTATCTCCAGGCAGCACGGGCACTGGGGGATATCCTGATCGTGGGCGTGAACAGCGACGCCTCGGTGCACGGTCTACACAAAGGCCCCGGCCGACCCGTCACCCCAGACAGCCAACGCATGGAAGTGCTGAGCGCTCTGTCGTGCGTGGACTATGTCGTCAAGTTCGAAGAACCTGACCCACTACGCCTGATCGAGACGATACAACCCGACATCCTGGTCAAAGGCGGTGACTGGCCCATCGAACAGATTGTGGGCCGACACAGCGTCGAAGCCCGAGGGGGTAGGGTGGTGACGATCCCGCTTGTCCCAGGGGTCTCAACAAGTGGGCTGATTGCACGCATCAAACAGGCAGGCTGATTACGAATAAGACTCGAACCAGCAGTCACAGCACGATTGCTCCCCCGCCGCCACACAGGAGAGACCCCTCCCCGGCGCACGATAGACGCAATGTCATGAATACCCGTGAAACGTTCATCATGTCCCCGGCAGCATGCGACCAACTGCTGACGCCCGTGCTGGAGGCCTTGACGACTCCAGGCGCCGCCCCGTTCGTGGTGGGAGCACACGGGCCAAGTCTGGCGTTCACTCTGAGCGCGCTCATGATGACGCAGCAGGGGCGGGACTCGCAGGCCCCTGGTACCCAACCCCTGGATTCCTGCGTTCGCAGGAATGCATGCCCCGGGCGCCCCGGGCGACCAGGGGACGGAGGGGAGGGCAGAAATGACGGAGGGGATTCCGGCAGGCACAGGCATGACGGAGGGCCCTCACCCCGACCCTCTCCCAGAGGGAGAGGGGGGAACGACAGAGGGGAACAGGGGACGGAGGGGACCAGAGGACAGGGGCATGCGTTCCAGGGCATCCTTCCCCCTGTCTGGCTGGTCCTGACGCCAACACAGGACGAGGCGGAGTCGTTGTTTCAGGATATGACGTTCTTCTTTGCGAGCTTCGCTCTGCCCGCAGACTCCCTGATGTGTTTCCCGGATCGCGGCCAGGCCCCTTCTGCTACCGGCGCGCTCTCTGTTGATCTGGTCGCGCAACGTATGCAAACGCTCTTTCGCCTCCATACTCATCGCCCCACGGTGGTCATTACTACCCCCGCCGCCACGATCCAACGCCTGATTCCACAGGCCGCGTTTGCCCGGTCGTGCATCCGCCTGCACACGGAAGGCCAGGTCGACCGGGAGGCGCTGATCCACCAGTTGCTGTGTACCGGCTACCGGCGCGTGTCCATGGTGGATACTCCAGGGGAATTCAGCGTGCGGGGCGGTATTATTGATATTTTTTCCACAGGTGAGACGGCTCCCTGCAGGATCGAATGGCTGGGCGATACGATCGAATCCATGCGCCGGTTTGATCCGGCTACGCAGGAATCTACCGACACCGTGACTTCTACCAATATCCTGCCTGCACGGGAGTACCTGCCGCCACCGGAATACGAGGATCTGGCTCTGGCCGATGTCCCACCAGACGCGGAATGGCGCCTGCCAGATATGTACCCCACCATGGCTACACTGCTGGATTATGTTTCCGCCCCGCCGTTCGTGGTCATGGATCGGCCCGTTGCTCTGAAACAGGTCGCACGGGAATGGTGGGAGGGAGCACTGAAGGCATGGGAGGAACACGACGGGACAGACCCCGAGGAGGAGGACGCACCGTACCCCGACCCCTCGCGGTGCTACGTCGCCTGGGAGACGCTCGCTCAAGACCTCGCCAGTTGCCCGTCGCTGGCCTGTGACGTGATCGCACCAGGCGAGGACTCATGGTCCCCCGTCGTGACATTGCCCATCCAGTCGCCCGCCAGCGTGGGACTGGGCCTCCGCGGTACGCCCTTTACGAAGACCCTGGAGATTCTGGAGCAGTTCCGACGCAAAGGGCCAGTGATGATCGTGGTGCACTCGGCCGGACAGGTCGGACGCCTGCTGGAGTTGTTCGCGGAATATAACGCCCCGGCTAGCGAGCAGAATCCACTGCATCCACACACGCCCCTGGATTCCTGCGTTCGCAGGAATGACGAAGGGAGTATTCACGAGACCGCGGCGCGCGGGCAGGCCCTGGATTCCCGCGGGCGCAGGCATGACGAAGGGACGCCCTACCCACCCCTGGATTCCTGCGTTCGCAGGAATGACGGAGGGGGGACGGATTCCCACATGCACAGGCATGACGAAGGGGGAATGACGCCCCAGCCCGGCCTGGATTCCTGCGTGCGCAGGAATGACGAAGGGGGGGACAGGAATGACGAAGGGAGGGTGACGCCCCGGCCCGGCCCGGCTATGCTCGCACCCTTCGCTATTGTGCAGGGGATGCTGTCGTCGGGGTTCGTGGCACCGTCGTTCCCGTTCACGGTGGTCACGGAAGAAGAGGTCTTCGCAAAAATTGCACGACATCGTTCCTACGCGCGCAGGAATGCATGCCCCTGGCGCCCCGGGCGACCAGGGGACGGAGGAAGCCGAACGGCGACCTTTCTGTCGTCGCTGGCTGATCTGAACCCCGGCGATTACGTGGTCCATACACAACACGGGATCTGCAGGTATCAGGGTCTGCGACGCTTGGCCGTGCAGGAATGCGAAAGCGATTACCTCGTGCTGGAATTTGCAGGACGGGACACCGTCTACGTGCCGCTGGATCGCCTGAACCAGATTCAACCGTATCGGGCCGGCGATCACCCACCCCCTCCACTCGATAGACTGGGAGGAACGGGCTGGGCGAAAACGAAGGCGCGCGTGGCTAAGGCCATTGAGGATATGACCGATGAACTGGTCGAGCTGTACGCCGACCGGGAGATCGTCACCCGACAGCCGTACCGGGAAGACTCGATGCTGTCCCACGAATTTGATGCGGCCTTCGATTACGACGAAACTCCCGACCAGCTCAAGGCCATCGAAGATATTCGACGCGATCTCGAACTCCCCCAGCCGATGGACCGGCTCGTCTGCGGAGACGTGGGATACGGAAAAACCGAAGTGGCGATGCGGGCGGCGTTTCAGGCTGTCCAGGACCATCGCCAGGTGGCGGTGCTGGTGCCCACGACCCTCCTGGCACAACAACATTATGAAACGTTTTCGCGACGCTTCGAGCCGTTTCCCGTCCGCGTGGCCGTCCTCTCGCGGTTTCAGAGCACGAAAGAGGCCAACGCGCTGCTGCCTGACCTGATGTCGGGTGCCGTGGACATCGTCATCGGGACGCATCGGCTCCTCCAGAAAAATGTGCAGTTCAAACGGCTGGGCCTGGCCATTATCGACGAAGAGCAATGGTTCGGGGTCCGCCATAAAGAGCGCCTGAAACAACTGCGCACGCGCGTGGACGTGTTGACGCTCACGGCGACCCCCATCCCCCGCACGCTGCAAATGGCGTTCTCCGGGGTGCGGGATCTGTCGGTCATTGACACGCCCCCGCCCGCACGCCTGGCCATTCGCACGCAGGTCGTCCGATTCAATTCCACACTGGTTCGGGACGCCATCCGTCGGGAGCTGGCCAGAAACGGGCAGGTCTTTTATGTGCATAATCGCGTCGACACCATCGAGCGCACCGCTGGTTGGCTTCGGGAACTGGTCCCCGAGGCCCGGCTGGTCATGGCCCACGGGCAGGTCAGCGAACACGTGCTCGAAGGCGTGATGCTCCGGTTTTTACACGGCGAGGCGGATATTCTGCTTGCGACCACGATTATCCAGTCGGGGTTGGATGTGCCGCGCGCGAACACGATTCTTGTGGATCGTGCCCATACCTTCGGGCTGGCCCAGCTG
>RKSG01000177.1 GCA_007570995.1 Nitrospirales bacterium | reverse complement strand
CCGCGTCGTTCATGCCGCAATCGTGTCATCGTCTTTGCCGGTGCCTGGCACGGTGTCGTGCCTGGAGCGGCGGAACACGACGAAATTTTCAAAAGAGAATGAAAACGTTGCGATCACTGGCAGTGCCAGAAATCCGCTGAGGTAGGGGCCCAGACCCAGACGAATCAACGTGCCGACGGACAGCACCGACACACCGTAAATCAGCACTTGCCCGACAAGGTACAGGGGCACCGTTCCGTGGCGCGAGCGGTCGGCGAAGACGAACAGGCTGAATGTGATGTAGTTGTTGATTGTCCCGACAATCTGTGAGCAAATCAGGGCCTGGTAATAGGCAAGGCCAAGCCAGACACATACGACGTAGGCTGTGTAGCTGACAAGCGTGTTGAAAATGCCGGTAAGCCCAAAACGGATGATGCGTTGCACGCCTGCTTGGTCGACGACATAGAGCATTTGTCGGACGGTATAACTCACCAGGGCACAAACATAGCCGCAGTAGTACCACAACAGTTTCGCCCCGCGAAAGTGGGATTTGATCGTGGTCTGGTAAAAGCGTGTGTATTCCAGGTAATGTCTCCAGAACTGTGTGCCGGTCACGCCGCCCATCCTGAAATACGACAGCGTCTCCGGCAGATGGCACAAATTGCCCTGCTCCAGCAGGCGCAGCCAGAAATCAATATCCACCGTCAGCCGCCCGGTGAAGGGGCGAGTCTCGTGTGCGACCGCTACCGTGCGTATCAGCACGGTGCTGGGGTCGCCGATGGGATTGGCGTGTACAACGATGTGGTTCACCACGTCGCGGTGCGTCGCATGCCGCGCCTTCCTGGAGAACCCGATTGCAAACAGCGATCGTCCCGACACGCTTGTGATCATGCGGTTGCTGGTGAACAACACGCATCCGGTGTTGTCCGGTTTGCCCGCCTCGCGGATTTTCTTTTCCAGGCAACGCGGATGCAACACATCGTCGGCACACAACAGCTGGAAAAACTCGCCGCCGGCATGGTGCACGCACCGTTGCCAGTTTTCGCGCATGGACAAGTCACGGTTATCTTCACGCAGGGTGATACGCTCGTCCTTGAATGAACGGACAATTGCTTGCGTGCCGTCGTCGGAGGCGTTATCGCACACCGTCAGTGTCCAGTGCTGGTGTGTCTGATTGAGCAACGATTGAATCGTCTGGCCGATGGTGCGAGCGTTGTTTTTGGACGGGATGGCAATGGTGACGAGCGGCGCTGTCTCGACGGAGCGGGGGGGACTATTCATGGATCATCAACAGTGGCTGTCTGCAGGAAAGGAGGGAACAGATCCGAAGGCTCGTGTGGCGGGACGCCGACGGCCTCCGGATCCATTCCTGGACACACTAGGCTTTGGTTTGAAAGGCTTGTTCCAGAAGAGGTTGCAGTTCACCTTTTGTCCGCATCGGGCCCAGGACATCGGTGTCGCCATAAAACTGCGTGTTGATAAAGACTTTGGGCAGTGTGGGCCAGTTGGTCATTTTCGTTAAGGCTTCCCGTTTCGCCGGCTGTTCCAACACGTTGATGACTTCGTAGGGATATCCGAGCTGGTCGAAAAACTCCATGGTTTCGACGGTGAATCCGCATTGTGGAGCAGTTCTGGTCCCCTTTCCGTAAATGAGGATAGTGTGTTGCTCCAGCTCCCGTTGAATTTCTTGTGCGATAACATCGTCCATACCGTTTGTCCTCCTATGAGCCATCTGTTGTTTCGGCCGTCAGTTCAAGTGCGTGGAGCCGGCCGTCTTTCAACGGTTCATCCAGGGCCTGATACACCAGACGGTGACGGTCCAACAGGGTTTTCCCTTTGAACACATCCGACACCACCCGGACATTCAAGTGATCCATGGTGCCTGTTCGATCCGTGACGGTGACCTGGGCATCGGCCAAGACTTTCCGCACGTACTCCGTGAGGGTGTGTGGGGTCAGCATGAGACAACATTCCTCCCATCAGGATAGCAGTAAGGGCGGTATCATACTGCACACGCCTTGCTTCCGCAACGCATTCTCCAGGCGGGTGCCAGGTCGCTCGTCCTGAGATGGCCGGGATGGAGTCCCGGCATCATGATGGCCGGCGAGGGGTGGTGAGGAACGATCCAAGTCGGTCCAGAACCGGAACGGGAATTTCATGCCCTCCACGAAAAGCATGCCAGGCCACGGGGAGGCCGTGGCGACGGAAGGTGTCTCTCAGTTGTATGGCGGTATCGTACGGGAGGACGGGGTCGTCCGTGCCGTGACTCTGAAAAACAGGCAGCCCTGTGCGAGCCGGCCATCGTGCTTCCCATTCCTGTTGTGCCACGATGCTTCCCGACAGCACGATGAGTCCCGCAAAAGGGCGATCACTTCGTACGATCAGGTCACAGGCCAACATGGCACCTTGCGAAAATCCGCCGAGAAACACGTGGCTTGCGGACAGGCCCCAGTCCCGGTCGAGTGCATCCAGCATGGCGAGCAGTTGCTCGCGGGCAGATGCCAACCCGTCGGGCACGATGCGGAGATCGCGCTTGCGCCCGCTTGCTACATCACGAGCCATGCGATCCATGTCCAGCATCCACCATGCTCGTCCGCCTGGAATGATGCCGGGCAGGTGCAGGGGAGCCGCCGGAAACACGAACCGAAACGCGTCCGGCACGCGCACCATCCTCCACAGCGAGACCAGGTCATCGCCGGGGGCGCCAAACCCGTGCAGGAGGATGACCACGGGGCCGTTCCCTCCACCTTCGCGATCCGGCCCTCCTGTCAGCCGGACGTCGAGCCCGTTGTACCTTTTCAGTCGCATCGGCCTTGGTGTCGGCAGCACGCGGGCAGGTTGGTCTTAATGTCCCATCTTGGGAGCACCGGCATTGTCTCCTTTTGTCACAAGCGGGATTCGCAGAATCTGTCGACAGTGGTTACAGGTGACCCGTAACGTATTCATGTCGGCATATTCAATGTCATGTTCCTTGATCCAGAAGAGTTTGTCGCATTTCGGACATTGTCTGACAAGCATGGGCATGGTGAGGCTCCTGGCTGGTAATTGCGACGGATTTCGTGTAAGAGAAACGGATTGCCATGCTCCAGCAGGATGTGAATCAATCTTTCCCAGTCTCGCGCTCGCGGCCGATGACGGCACCCCGTGCCGAAACCGTCCGTGTGGCGTTCGACGTTTCACCCATTGCATCAGGCAACCTTGTTGACCAGGCTGCGGACTGTGTCGCTGCAGGACGGATTCGTCTATCATGCGTCCCATGCCGTGATGTCGTCATGGTTCTCCGGCAACCCGTTCGATCATGATTACCTGTACGGACAGGAAGGATTTTGATCCTGCCGCCCTGGTGCCACTTTTTGAACAGGCACCTTGGGCGTGCGGAAGAACGGTCGCCGGGACGATGGACATGGTGCGGCAGACCGACCTGTTTCTCACGGCCTGGGACGATCACCGGCTGATTGGTTGCGGACGGGTGCTGACCGATTATGTCTACCGGGCCTCCATCTGGGACGTCATTGTGGATCCGATGTACCAGGGACAGGATATCGGGTCTGAGATCATTCATCGGGTATTGACTCACCCGACCCTGCAGCGGGTCGAGCTTTTCTGGCTCTGCACGCGCGACAAACAGGCTTTTTATGAAAGTCTTGGTTTTAGTGCCAGAGAACAGACCGGGATGGTCTGGGACCGGAAGAAACAGTCTGTCACGCGTCTCATGCCGTGGTGTCATCATGATGTTCCAGCGAGCCGTTCGACCATGGTCACCTGGATGGACAGGAAAGATTTTGATCATGCCGACCTGGTGCCGCTTTTTGAACAATCGCCCTGGGCGTGCGGAAGGACAGTCGCCGGGACGATGGACGTAGTGCGGCAGACCGACCTGTTGCTTACGGCCTGGGACGATCACCGGCTGATTGGTTGCGGACGGGTGCTGACCGATTATGTCTACCGGGCCTCCATCTGGGACGTCATTGTGGATCCGATGTATCATGGGCAGGATGTCGGGTCTGAGATCATTCATCGGCTGTTGACCCACCCGACGCTGCAGCGGGTCGAGCTTTTCTGGCTCTGCACGTGCGACAAGCAGGCTTTTTATGAACGTCTTGGTTTCAGTGCCAGGGAACAGACCGGGATGGTCTGGAATCGGAAGAAACAGTCGAGTTCCTGCTGACACGATGACTGCATACGCGGAGCCATTGTACCATGTCGCTTGCCGGAAACAAACGGTGTATCCGGGGCCATAGGCCTTGGCCATTCTGTGCCTGCCCCTGGCGTGAGCAGGGGGGCAGCGGACAGGAGATGGCGGGCCGGATCAGCGAAGGACTCTGGATTCCTGCTTCCCAGGGAATGGCAGTCGGGCATAGTCGCACCCCCTGTTGTCATGCAAGTGGCTGCGGGAATCCGTGCCCGAGTCTGCGACCGTTCGTGGGCGTTCCTGCATGCAGAGGCCGGTAGTGTGGCGGTGTGCGGTGCGTCGTCGGATTGGGCGTTTCGGAGGCTGAACGGATACGGTGTGCCCGCAGGCTCTGTGGGGACAGTGCGGAAGGCGACAACGGCCATGAAATGCCTTGGGTTAATGTCGGGAACCTCACTCGATGGAGTGGATTGCGCGATGGTTGATATCAGGCCCGGCCGGTTCACATTACGGATCACACTCCTTGCACATCGGACTCGCCCGTACCCGCCTGCACTGCGGCAACGCCTCCTGTCACTCATCCAGTCGGGCACGACGGAGGACGTCTGCAGGCTTCACGTCGCCGTTGGAGAGGTATTCGCCCGTGTGGCAAACCAGACCATCAGGCAGGCGCGGGTGTCAGCCGATGAGATTGCCCTTATTGGCTCGCACGGACAAACCGTGTGGCACGGGCCAGGCCGGATGGTGCTGCCCGGAGTCGGGTCAGTCCGGTCATCTCTCCAGATTGGGGACCCGTCGGTCATTGCCGAACGAACGGGCATCACAACCGTGGCGGACTTTCGTGCTCGCGATGTGGCTGCGGGCGGGGAGGGCGCTCCGTTGACTCCCTATTTGCATCACCAGTTGTTTCTGTCCCGAAAGACGTCGCGGCTGGTTGTCAATCTGGGCGGGATTGCCAATGTGACGTATCTACCGGGCGGTGGTACCCTGAAGGACGTGCTGGCCTTTGATACGGGTCCGTGTAATCTGCTGCTGGACGGGCTGATAGCGATGGCCACAAACGGCAAACAGCTGATGGATCGCAATGGAGTCCTGGCCTCTCGCGGGCACCATCGGGAGCCATTGACAGCCTCGTTGCTGACGCATGCATTCTGTTCCAGGCATCCCCCCAAGTCCACGGGTCGTGAAGAATTTGATGAATGGTACGTCCAACGCGTCTGGCAACGCGCGAAGCAACACCGGCTCTCGCTGGCCGACACCCTGGCGTCTGGTTGTGCCGGTATTGCTCGCACGATTCGTCAATCCTGGCACTGGCTGCCGGGGCCGGTTGATGAGGTGATTGTGGGCGGAGGCGGTGTACGCAATCGAGGACTGATGAGGGCACTGCGGCAGCAGTGCGGGTCGAGTCGCGTCATGTCCATGGAAAGCGTCGGTGTGAACAGCAAGATGGTGGAAGCCATGGCCTTTGCGGTGTATGCCTGTCAGACCATCCGAGGTATTCCCACGAATCTGCCTTCCGTCACCGGCGCGCGGTGTCCTGTCGTCCTGGGCACGATTGCCCCGGGACGGAACGCCTCCCTTCGTTTCTCCAGACGGTCTCGTTCGCAATGAGCTTGGAATGCCTCATGAATCTTCCCTGTTGGCTGACGTTCCCCGTGCTGCACGCCCTGGTGTTGGCGGTGGGGGGTGTGGTGGCACTGGGAGTGGTCGTGTGGCTGCTGGTTCGACGGAAGAGGTCACGAGCCGTGAGTGCTCATGGCATGAGGGTCGAACGACTTCCGGAGACTGTCACGGCTGAGGCTCGGGAACTCATGGATGAGTCGGATGTCACATTGTTGAATCTGCTGATGCTCGTGGCTCGCGACCGCTTTCTCGTGCTGGCGAAAGTGCCATTGACGCGCCTTCTGCGACTCCGGGTCAGGGATGATTTCGATGCACAGATTGTGGCGAAAGCCATTCGCGGGATCACGGTTGATTTTGTGTTGCTTCATCCGGGAACCCGACGGGCCGCCAGAGCCGTTTTTGTGGAAAGACCGGAGGCCCGTTCGTCGTTGTGGCGTGAGCGGCGCCTGTGGCTGGACATGCTGTTTCACGAAGCGGAGATTGAGGTGATCCGACTCGACCGGGACGGCCGGTACAATGTGGAACACATCGCCGACTTGTTGGGAATCACAGACGATGAGTGAAGCGGAAATGCTCCCGCCGTGCACGTCTTCGGTGAGCATGACGGGTCACATGGCATTCAGCATCTGATGGATGTGGGAGCAATCCGCACGTGGGGCATGATGGGTGAAACTGGCCACCTTTAATGTGAATTCCATTCGGAAACGGTTGCCCGTGGTGAAGCGTTGGTTGAGTGCCCACGCCCCGGACGTATTGTGTCTGCAGGAAACGAAGGTGCAGGATGCGGAATTTCCCGAGTGTGAACTGGAGACCACGGGGTACCATGTGAGGTTTCGCGGGATGAAGGGATACAACGGGGTTGCCATCTGCACCAGACGGGAGCCTGAATGGATCTCATTTGAGTTTGGCAAGGGTGTCCATGCCGAGGAGCCCCGGTTCCTGCATGCGGTGGTGGACGGCATTGCCATCATCAACACCTATGTTCCGCAAGGTGTTCGGATTGACCATCCCAGGTATCAGGACAAACTGAACTGGTTGAAACGGCTGCATCGGTATTTTACCCGCCATCTTTCGCCTGATGCGCCGGCCATCTGGTGCGGGGACATGAATGTGGCTCCGGAGCCGCTTGATGTGCATCACCCGGATGCCCATCTGAACCATGTCTGTTTTCATCATGAGGCGCGGGCCGTGTACCGGCACACGGTCAACTGGGGATTTGAGGACGTGTTTCGTCGCCTCTATCCGGACCGGCAGCAGTTCACCTTCTGGGATTACCGTCGCCCCGATGCCCTCAAGGCAAACCGTGGCTGGAGAATTGACCACATCCTCGCCACCAGACCGTTGGCGCGACGGTGTCTGGCTGCCGAGGTTGACCTGGATCCACGGAAGGGGAATACCCCCTCGGATCATACCGTGCTCTGGGCTGAATTTTCCGTTCTGGACAAGCCGGGCACGTGTCGGCCAGGCACGTGAATCACCGTGCCGTGTGGTGCGCGTGAGGTGATGGTCGGATCCCGAGATGAGTCCGGGCGGCTAGGTGCGGCGGCGTTTGGACGTGCCGGGGGGAAGGTTTTCCAGTGGGATGAAGACGGCCAGGGCCACCACGGTTGTCCACAAGCCAGGTCTGCCGATTGCTGACTGCGTGATGTTTTGCGTGCGAACAATTTCCCCGCCCATCTTAAACACCTGTTCCCGTTCCTTCCACGCGACATCCGGATCAAAGGCAATGCCCAGGGTCGTGGCCAGCATCTGGGCCGCGAGATCTTCCGTGTACTCGCCTGCTTCTTCGTCGGTTTCCCCGTATGCGTGATGTTCCGAGAGATAGCCGTAGGTCTTGTGTCGTCCCTGGGGAATGGCCACACCGATTGACGAGGAAATTAACCGGTTGCGTTCATTCGTTTCGTTCCTGGCCATGACACAGTAGGTGACTTCACCGGGATTCAGCAGTGCCTCACCCTTTTTCCGTGGGAGGATTTTGCAATTGGGCGGGAGAATGGATGACACACTGACTAAATTGCAGTAGGCCACACCGGCTCTGCGCAGAGCTTCCTCAAAGGAGGCAAGTTTTTCTCGATGGGTTCCGACGCCTCGGGTCAGAAACATATGGGTGGGAACCATGGCTCCTCCAAACGGTCACGATGGGATGTGACCGATAGTCAAGGTGATACTCCGTGGCACACGCGGCGACCGTTCAAGGCGCTCCCGAACGTGGGTGATCTTTCTGGTCTCTTCGCTCCTGTGCAGGTGTGACAAAACGGGTGACATGGTGACAAATTCTTGAAGAAATCCGCAAGGAAGGTGGTATCGGTTGCGTGATGGTGTCTCACCCGACCCGTGACCGTTGAAGGCCGTGACGATCAGCGTGCACGTGTCTCAGCGGGGCAGATGCAGGACTAACAGCTTGGGTTCCGTGAGTTCCTGGATCGCATATTTGACGCCTTCACGTCCCAACCCGGAATCTTTCACCCCGCCGTATGGCATATGATCGGCTCGGAATGTGGGAATTTCGTTGGCCAGCACCGCCCCGACATCGAGAGTATGGTAGGCATGGAAAATCGAATTAATGTTGTGCGTGAAAATGCCGGCCTGGAGTCCGTAGGCCGAGTCATTCACCATATCGAGGGCCTGCTCAAGGCGCTGATACCGGGAGAGTGTGATGATTGGCCCAAAGGCTTCTTCGCACAAGATTCTCATACCCGGACGGACGCCGGCCAGGACGGTGGGGTGAATCACCAGCTGTTCACGGGTCCCCCCCGTCACGAGTTGCGCACCCTGACGTACGGCTTCCCGAATGAGCGTCTCCACACGGTCGGCCGCCTGTTCGTTAATTAAAGGCCCGATCACCGTGGACTCGTCTGCGGGGTTCCCGGTGGGCAGTGCTTCGACAAGCGGGATGAACCGTTTGAGAAACGACTCGTACACCTCGTCATGGATGTACATACGCTGGACGGAAATACAGGTCTGTCCGGAATACGAGAATCCCCCGGTGAGACATCGTGCGGCTGCCATGTCAAGGTTGGCATCGGGTTCAATGATGACTGCAGCGTTGCCTCCCAGCTCGAGCACGACGCGTTTTTTCCCCGCGTGTTCCTTCAGACACCAGCCGACGGCGGCACTGCCCGTAAAGCTCAGGGCTCGAATTCTTGCATCGCGGACCATGGATTCCGCCAGGGTGTTTTCGCATGGCAGAATGCTCAGGGTGCCGTTCGGCAGGTCGAGTTCCTGGAAGATCGTCCCCAGTCGCAATGCCGTCAACGGGGTTTGCGGAGCGGGCTTCAGGATCATGGGATTGCCCGCGGCCAGGCACGGTGCCACTTTGTGCGCGACCAGATTCAGAGGGAAATTAAACGGCGTGATGCCGAGAACCGGCCCGATGGGCACGCGTTGCCACAGGCCGTGATGGTGTTCCATGCCGGGGCTGCTGTCCATTGGGATGATCTCGCCCTGCATTCGTTTGGCTTCCTCGCTCGCGATGGAAAACGTTTGAATGGCCCGACCCACTTCACGTCGGGCATCGGCGATGGGTTTGCCCGATTCCAGGCAGATGGTTCGGGCGAAGTTTTCCTGTTGGGCTTTCAACCTGTCGGCGATGTGGTGCAAGGCTGTAGCGCGGATATGGGCAGGGGTGCGGGCGAGGCCGGGAAAGGCGCACAGGCTGAGGGTAATGGCCTCCTCAAGGTGTTCCGGTTGGGCCAGGCAGACATCGGCAACCGCCTCTCCGGTGAATGGACTGGTCACGGACCGGCGCGTTGACGTTTCGCGCCATTCAGATCCAAGAAGCAGTGGGGACAGGGTTGCCACGAATGTCGACGGGGTGTTCAGGCGTGCGGATGTTCAGACGAATGATCCAGTATGGATGATTCTGACACGGAATCCGAAGAATGTTGGGGAGACGCGACCATGTTGAGCAGCTTGTCAATTTCTTCCTTGAAGGTTTCGTAGGGAAACGCGCCAGGAATGCCGACAGCCTCCTGGGGGTTCTCCGTCAGGTAGAGAACAAACCCCGGCGTGCCGCGAAACCCGAGGTTGTTGGCCTCGCTCCGGTCAGCAAAGATGTCTTTGGTATAGCGTGCGTCCTCAAAACAGGCCTTATAATGTTGAACATCGAGTGCCAGAGTTTCCGCCTGTTGCTGCAGTTGCGCGGGCGAAAATTTGTCCCGGCTTGAAAATAAACGGTCGTGCATGGCCCAGTACTGCCCCTGTTCCCCCGCGCATCGCGCCGCCTGGGCGGTGTCCACGCTTGGCCCACTGGGCGCACGTGGAAAATCACGATAGACCAGGCGCATTTTCCCGGTCTGTACGTACTCAGAAAAGAGAATCGGCCATGTTTCCCGAAAAAACTTTTCGCAGAATCCGCACGTGAAATCCGAATATTCCAGCAGGGTCAGCGGGGCCTGGCGATTGCCCCTGACCCGGTAATCGTCCCCGGCCACGGCAAAGGGGTCCTGGGCGCCGGCGGGTAACACGAGCACCAGGTTCAACAGCCCAATCGCCAGCCCTCCCACGCCGCTCGACAACCTGAACGGCATCGTGATTTCCATGCGAGACCGTTGCGCTGACAGGAGAGTGATGTGCATGGCAGATCCTCGTTTGTGAAGCACGTTCATCAAGCATGTTCGTTACAGACAGGCAGGAGTGGCCTGACTGCAACGCCATGAACCATCCAGTGCCATGGTATCACATTCAGGTTCAGAATTGACACATCGCGATGGAGGTTTTCCCTCCCAGTGAGCCGTGTGGTGGCGGATGCCATCCGGCAACGGCTCTGTCAGGATGCGGCAGTGTCGGTTTGAGAGCAGGAGCCTTCGAGCAAAGCCATAATCAGCAGCGGCCAGACCACCGTCGCGTCGCTCAACACTTCCGAGAATCTCCCCCCCTCTTCGGGGGGAACAAATTTTCCCCAGGACACACCCTCCTGATACGTGCACCCGCTCAGGCCTCCCCAGTAATCGGGTTCCGGGCAGATGCGGACGCCGTAGTGGAACCGGGGCGATGTGATAGTCGTGCCCAACCGCAGATTCAGAATTTCGACGTAGGGAGGAATTTGCTGCGCCCAGTTGCGCGGGACGCCGCCGCCAACAGTAAAGATCCCCAGCCGCTTGGCACCCAGGAGGTGGTGTGTATAACTGTTGAGATCAAGAAAAGGATTAAACGCGGGGAGATTGTTTTGTAACTCCGCCCACGTTGCCTGGCCGTCACCAGGGGCGGCGGGCGCGTCGGAGGAAACGCCCCCCCGGCCCTGCATGGCCCAGATGGATGTATCAAGGCCCAGTTCGGAATCCGTAAAGGCAGGAATGTACACCGGAACCTTTTTCAGAAAGGCGCTTTTGAGAATGCCGGGACCTGGAAACTGTTCGTTCAACGTCCGACCGAGTTCCCGGGTCAACGTTTCCGACGAAAGCGTGGCATCGGGCTGGAGGCGATTCAGCGTTGTGGTGGCGACATCCTCGACATGATTCAAATTCAATTCCATTTCGAGTGTGTCATAGACCCGGTTGTACCCTTTTTCAAAGAGCTCGGTGTCCGTCATGGACGGGTGATATTTATAGTGGGTTTGTCCGACGGCTTCGCTCATGCCGTGGGCGATCAGGGCGCCGGTCGAGACAACGGCCTGCACCATTCCACGATCCAGCATGGTGCAAATGATTTTCCCCATTTTGGCAATGGTCATGGCGCCGGAAAGCGTCATCACCACAAAGCAGTCGGGATCCGCAATCATGGTTTTGAGTACGGCAAACGCTTCCCCGAGCCGTCGCCCCCCGAACGCGGTTTTCTGCATGGCGATCAACAGATCGGAGAAGGAATGAATACGTGCGGGATCGAGTGCTTCCAGTGCCTCAAGCCCGTCCTGCTTCCCGTCATGATAGGTGCGCATCGTGTGGCATTCCGTCTTCACCGTTGCCACCCTGTCTGGTGTGACGACATGGCGACCGGTGATCGTAGCTGTGG